>JANXYD010000306.1 GCA_025350265.1 Hyphomicrobiaceae bacterium
CCGCTCCCGGATGGTCTGGCGCTCGCCCGCCTCGTCGGTCTGTTTGTCATTCCGCGTGGTTCACCAGCCAGGTCGCTGCGTTCGGCGTTGCGCTAGCCGACTTTGGATGACACGACGGCACAGAGACGATGCTGCTGACGCGGAATGACAAACAGACCGACGAGGCGGGCGAGCGCCAGACCATCCGGGAGCGGATTGACTGCAAGGATACGGCTACGACCATCGCCATACGGGCTCAACTTACCCGGTTCAATGCCTCCTGGCCGCCGCGGACATCGCCTTCCTGGACGACGGCAAGCAACCGTCCATAGACGCGACGGGGAGGGCTCTCCGTCGCCATTTAAACCTGCTCAAGGAGCAGACCAAACCGCGCTTCGACCAAGGCGGACGCCTCTATGGCGGCTTCTGGATGAACCTCAAAACCGACCGGCGGAGGCAGATCAGGATCAACGGGGAACCGGTGACGGTCCTGGACTATGGGTCGATGTACACCCGGCTGGCCTACGCCGACATTAAGGCTACGGCACCGGAAGGGGAACGCAACGCCGTGCCAGGGCTTGAGGGCTACCGGAGCGGCGTCAAGATGGCGATGAACTGCCTGCTGTTCGTTGTTTGCGGTTGGAACGCGACGTCGGCTTACTCTGCGCTGCACCCAAACGGTCTATTTTGGCCAGATAGATCGCTGTTCGGCGAAGACGCTTGGCGAATGTATGCGACGTGTAACAGTCCGTTCCTTGGCAAGCGCTAGGCATTCAACTAGCGTCCGGCTGAGATTCTTTTTTCGGAGGGGGCAATGCAGTCCATGAAATTCGGGTTGTTGGCTGCAGCGATGGTCTGCGAACTTTCAGTGGCGGCTCAGGCCGCCGACTGCAGGAAGGTTACAGCCCTCGGCCAAAACTTCACCCACGATACCGCCGAGCTCTTTTCGACAAACGCACTGAAGAATACGCTGGCTGGGCAAGGTCGTGTGGGGAAAGGGCCAGTGCAAACGACCTGCGACAAAGGCTCTGCAATGACAACGTGTTACTCCTCGCAGATGGCCTGTATTGGTGCAACACCGAAGGCCTGCTTAGGTCCGTGGCTGTGCTTCTGACCCCGTCGCTGGGCGCTAACTCGTTTTGCAGTTGGCCATTCAGCGTTCGGGCGCCGCTCATGTGATCTAAGGGCCCGGTTCTGGACCACGCCTGACGGCGGCCACACAGCGGACATCCCGCAAGGAATGTGCCGCGTCCTGTTCGAGTCGCTATCGGTGTCCGGTTTCTCTGCTCTGCGCTCAGTGCACCGACCACGCATCAGCGCGGTTTGCGAGTGGCCAGTTGGCTGTGACGATGCCGATTGCAGCGCACCCTGTAAATCTGCTCGGCGGGCTTCCAGCGTACGCCCTCGACCTGCGCGCGGCAAAAAGGCTGTACGGCGGTATAGGTGAATTTGCCCTCTATGGCGGCCCCTTCACGACGGACCCTCTCGCATGACCCAAATCCCTATCCATGAACCGACGCTATGGGCCGATGACGGTTGGACGGCGCAAGTGATCAAGAACGAGGATGATGACGGCTGGGCCGTCGCCATGATCAAGGATGGCGAGCCTGAGCCGGCGTTGGTCGGGCCGTGGACGATGGGGCGGGATAAGAGGAACCCGAAACCCCTGGACAGCCAAGCGTTCATCACGCTGGTCAAGACGGCCACCGAGTATGTCCGCCGCCACGAGCAACAACGACACGCGCAGCTGCACCAGAGCATCGAGATCCGTCAGAATACGGGTGGGCCGCTTGCATTTCGCTCGGCATCTGTTTTGGTGAGCCTCGACATTGTTCCAGATGACGACAATCCTCACGGCCAGCTCTCCGCGCGTGATAGTGCAGGCGAACTCCTCGGGCAGGTGCGGGTGGTGCCCTCCTACAAATTGACCCGCGCCAGCGCTACCGCCTGGATCGCAAGCAATTTCAGCCAGCCCGGCGAGCGATGACCCGCGTTCGTCAAGCCACGGTCGTGGCCAATCGTGATCACGGAAACAGCCGCGTTGTGAACTGTTCGAGGACGCGTTGCGGCGAGAAGCGCTTCATGCACGCGACCCAGACGGCTTGGCGGTCGACGGAATAACGGAGGGCTGGCCGGTCGGACGACAGGGACGTCCGCTGTCGGAGGTGGAGCGACCGCGCGTTTTTCTGGTCACTGCACTGACGCATACGGGTCTCGACTTCCGCTAACTCTGCACTGCGTCCGGCAAGTCATGGTTGCTCAACGCGAATGACCCGAAGCAACCGGCCTTAAATTGTTCTTCGACTTTCCGCAGTTCATCCGGAGCGGACAAGCGAACCAGTGACTGACCCAATTCCAGCCTGCGGTTGCAGCGCGGCAAGCGGGGCTGTGGACGCCCTAACAGTCGGCATCTGTCAAACCTGTCGACTTTTTGATCCGCGCGAGCATCCGAGGGCCGATCACCTCGTTGTCGTGGAACGCGAACACGTAATCGGGCCGACCCGCGCGCTCAAGCGTGCGATGAGAGCCGCGCTGTCGTTTGATCGACCAACCAATTCGCAGGAGTGCCGCAAGGACGCGACGTGCCTTCATGGAGCCAGCCATCAAAGCCTCAAGCCGCAAGGTTCTTTTCAATAGTGAGATAAGTGCGTGCCCGGCTGTGGAGTGCGTCTTTTCTCCGTGGCCGGAATTCTTTCGGTAGAGCCTCAGTCATTACGGTCAAAAATGACATGAAAGCCGTCGGAGGCAGTGAGTGACTCTGAGTTCCATCTTTGTGAAGCACGGCCGCTCCGCCTATCCAGCGATAAACCATGATCATTTGTTCTGCATAACCGGCCAGCGCATCCCCTTTCGGGTCGTTTGGCTTTTCACGCAACGGGTCCGGTTTGAACGAAAACGGCTTCCCGTCAATCAGCAGCTTTCCGATCAGAGGCTCGATTGCGGCTTTCGCTTCAGCATTCGTTTGATTGATTTCGACCGATACTTGAGCTGCAAACCGGCAAAGGCGCCTCATATTTTCATCATTCCAAATTTGCATTGCCAAGCAAGCATGGGCCGACTTGACTGTTGTGGCAGGCTCGCTGTTCCGCATCTGCTCAGTGGTCAGAAATTTATTCGCGAGAAAGTCGATCGCGACATGGCGTGCAACTTCGCTCTGTCCTGTCGCATTCTTTGGCGGCGTCAGCGTGGCTTCCAACTTATTGAGCCAAGAGGCGCCTTTGCTGATCGACGGTGCCCCCAATACGCGCTGAGCTTGTCTGACGACCTTATCCAATTGCTCCTGCGCCGCCTGCACATCAGATACCGTCGCGTCGATGATCCTAAGCGCATTTATGTGAGCGCTGAGATTATCATTGAGAGCGCTTATGACTTCGCTGTCGGACCGAAC
>JANXYD010000407.1 GCA_025350265.1 Hyphomicrobiaceae bacterium
AGGGTATTCTGCGGTCCGGGAACCGGCAATGCGGCCTTGTCCAACTTGCCGTTGGGCGTCATTGGCAGGTCGGTCACTCGAACAAAGCTCGCCGGTACCATGTAATCCGGCAGACGCTCGCCCAACCATTTATGCACGTCCACTGATGATAATGACATGCCCTCGACAAGCTTGATATAGGCAACCAATTGTGTCGCACCTCGCGCGGCATCGCGATGCGGCACGACGGCACAACGGGCAATCGCCGGATGCGACTGCATCGCCTGCGAAATCTCCTCGAGTTCAATGCGATTTCCGCGAATTTTGATCTGCTCGTCGGAGCGCCCATGGAACGCAATTTGACCGTCGGGGAGAAGGCTGCCGAGATCGCCCGTCTTGTACATTCTCCCCGGTGCCGGCGAGAACGGGTCGAGCAAAAA
Source organism: Hyphomicrobiaceae bacterium (assembly GCA_025350265.1). Taxonomy (GTDB): domain Bacteria; phylum Pseudomonadota; class Alphaproteobacteria; order Rhizobiales; family Hyphomicrobiaceae; genus JABFRJ01. The sequence continues at coordinate 420 of JANXYD010000407.1, forward strand.
TCGCTCCGCCGTCTGCTTCGGGTCGCCGCGATATCCCCTGCCGACGCCACCACCACCGACATGGATTTCGCCGATCTCGCCCGAAGACAAGCGCTCGCCGGCATCATTCAGGATGTAGATCGGCGTGTTTGCGATTGCTCGCCCGATCGACGGAAGGCCCCCTGAAGCGCCGGCTGCCATGCCAACGCGGCCCGACGTCGCAACGACCGTGCACTCGGTCGGCCCATAGTTATTTACGAATGCAAAAGGTAATGTCGAGGACGGATATCGCCGCAAGCTTTCGCCGCCCGTCAAGAGGCTGCGAAGCGGAGACTGTTGCGGCCAATCAAGAGCTATAAGTTGCTCGGCAACCGCGGTGGGTGCGAACGAAATGGTCGCGTTGTTGTCGATCAACCACCGCTGCAACAGTGGCGCGGAAATTCGCACATCATCCGGAACGAGCGCCACGGATGCACCGGCGCAAAGATATGGCCAAATCTCCCATACCGACGCATCAAATGCGAGTCCCGCCAAATGGGTTCCCCGGTCTGCCGCCGCAATTTCAAATGCGCCGATATGCCAATCAACCAGGTGGCAGACATTGCCGTGGGTTATTTCGACCCCTTTGGGCTCACCGGACGATCCCGACGTGTAAATGACATAAGCAAGCTGGTCGCGATTGACGGACGGCACTGGCCGCTTCTCAGCCTGCTGGATCCACTGATGATCTCGCTCAAGAACCACCACGGGCAGCGTGCACTCGATCCGATTTGCATTGGCGGCATCCACGATCAATCCCGTGCATCCGGCCTTGACCACTATCGATCGGATTCGCTCGTCGGGCCACGCCGGATCAAGCGGCAGAAACCCACATTCGACATACCACGCAGCAAGCTGCGCCGTAATCTGGTTCGGGGATCTATTCGCGCAAATCCCAATGAGGCCACCAGGGGCCACCCCCAGGCCGGCGATATAACCGGATAATGCCGCCGCGGCCCGGTCCAACTGCGCATACGCAAGTGCGACATCTTCCGCCACCAATGCCGGCGCAAGAGGTGCGCGACGAACGTTCGTTAAAAAACGTGATACAGCGGTATCACGAACCCGGATAAGATCTTCGCTCACGCATTTCCCCCCGATATTTCCACGAGTTAATGACCTCGCTAGAAATCGAACACTCTAATCAGATTATAATTTTTGAGCGGCGGTCATTTACAATGAAGTCAGCCGTAATATTATATATCCACGATCACATGGCCTTTTCAAGAGAGAAAACGACGACGCGACACCGTGCAAGACATATCAAGCCTGCACAGGAACCGTAGCGGTTCGCGTGATTGAATGCGTGAAATGCAACATTCAAGTGGATGCGGGACTGTACGCTATAGGACTTCGCGGATCAGCTACCGAACCGAAGATCGCGAGACCACAACTTCGAGAACGGGTTCGATCGGTCCGTCTGAGATAAAAGATAGCGGCCCGCAGCAACGAACAACGGCAAAAAGCCCAAGATCAGCGCCAAGGATATTATTATCTTTTTATTCGGCCAACTTGGAAATATCGGCACGGTTGCGGACTGAACGACGCGAACGCTCGACAGCATATTCGCATCGAGATCGTGCGAGAGTTGCTCCTCGACCGCACGCTTGGAGTAGAGTTCAGCGCTGGTGCGCGCTTGATTTACGTCGAGAATTAAACTTTGATATTCAGCTTCCTTGCCTGACAAGCCGCTCAGCTGCTGGTCGATCCTGCGCAGATTGTCTGTCTGGCTCTCCGCCAAGGCGCGGAGGCCCGCCACATCCGTCGTCAACTTGATCAGCGATGCAATCGTGTCCTGATAGACGCGGACCAGCAACAAGGGCGGATCGCTTGCCAGCCTTGTCGTCAACGCCTCGTCGCCAACGTCGGGATTCGACTTCACCCTGGACGGTGCGAGAGACTTGACCTGCGGCAAGGCACCGAAGTGCTTCATGCGGTCCAACTGGACGGGGATCGTTTCAATCTGCTTGGCGACCTGTTGAATTGCTCCCTGCGTCGTCGTCAAGCCGGTGGCCAATGCATTCCGCTCCTGCAACAGAAGGCGTCTTTGCTCGCCAACTTCGAAAACATTGTTTTTTGCTGAAAACTCCGACAGGCGCGCCGAGGCGTCCTTGAACGATGCCGCGCTGCGAAGCTGCTGGTTTTGAAAGAATGAAACCGCATTTCCGTTGCTGTAAAGTTCGTAGTACCGATCGACAAAACTTTCGACCCACGCCTGCGTGAATCTCTTCGCCACTGCGGCATCGCGATGTTTGAAAGCAAGATGGATCAGGTTCGTATTGGCTCCCACGCGAGCATCAATCGCATCACCGACGGCGACGAAAACGGCATCAGCCGGGGACAATCCCTCCGAATCACCTCGGACCCGCTTCAGCATCCCACGAAAGAATGTGCCGATTTTCGTCGATCTGGTCGTCGCGGTTTCAACGGCCGCCGGTTTGAGCTCGGCCACCCCGACCTTATCGATGGCCCGCCGGATAACATCCTCGCTCTGCAGCAATGCGATCTGAGATCGGGCCGCTTGCTCGACAGATAACGGTGGCACGCCCGGTCTGTCGGTTGGCTGAATAGATACGATCGCCGTGGACTGGAACGTCGGTGGCAGTGACAGGAGAAGGATCACCCCCCCGGCAACCGCGGCGTAGTAGAACCAAAGTAAAGGCTGCTTGTTCTGCCATAACCAGTCGGCCCACCGAAATGCTTGCGCGCCTTGGTCGACTTCATACTCGTTCGCCACTGGGCTACACCGTTTCTGGAGATCGGACGATCCAAACAAAGACTATTGCCCGTCAACACTTCGATTGCTGCAAGTGCGAACAGATGTTAGCAACACGTACACCAACACTCAAGCGCTGGCTGACAACTCTTGCCTCAAGGTAAATTTGCCGCGGGTTTGCCGAACACGTATCAAGTGCAAACGAAAGGTTCGAACCAGATTTTGCCAAAAATAACCGCGGGAGCCAGTTGTAGACTGTTGTCACGCCGCTTGTTTTTGGGCGGCGCACTGGTTTCGACGGTCGGCAGCCGAGCTGCGGATGCAACGCCATCGCAGTCTCGTTTGAGCACGGCAGAGTTCGTCGATAGTATTGGCGTCAATACGCATCTGTCGTCTGCGGCGTACGCTTCCCGTTTTGATCTCGTTCACAATTTGTTGCAGCGCAGCGGTATTCGCCATCTGCGCGACGAACTGAGGCCGCAAAACAACGTTGGTCATTGGCAGGCGCTTTTTTCAGACCTCGGCGTTCGCAGCCACATGCTGGTCTCGCCGACGACCAACTCGATCAACGACCTGCTCGATTACATCAAAATACTTGGGATCGACCGCCTTTCTGCCATCGAGGGGCAGAATGAAGGTGACTCTGACTGGTTCATGTCTCAGACCGGACAAGCGGGCTCCTGGGACAAGATCGTCATTGACTATCAACGCGCTGTCTACACGGCCTTGCGTGCGGAATACTCGGCGGCACAGCTGCCGATCCTATCGCCGACGGCGTTGGACTACAAACCCGAAGACTTCCGCAAAATTCGCGGGGCGGCCGAGTTCTGCGATCTCGTGGCCATTCATTCGTATGTTCAGCAGGCACAAGAACCTGAAACGGCGGACCGCATGGCCGGTCTTGCCTGGTATCTCAATGAGTTTGCGAACCCGTTCAAACCTGACGCACCGGTGATGGCCACGGAAACCGGCTATCACAATCTCACCCACCCCAAGGGAACGGGTGTGTCTGAGAAGGCCGCAGCTGCCTATATCCCAAGGCTGCTACTACACAATTTCACTGCTGGCATCCGGCGCACGTTCTTGTATCAGTTGCTCGACGGCGGCGCGGATGCGGCAGACGCAGAACACCACTATGGCCTCGTGCGTCATGACGACACGCCGAAACCAGCATTCGACGCGGTTTCGACGCTGGTGGCCAGCTTCACATCGATCCAAACTTCGGGGTCCAATCGCCATGATCCGGGTTCGGTTTCACTTGTGACGCCAACGAGCGGCGCGCGGATCGCTTGCTTTTCGAATGGCGACAGCTGTTCGATCGTCGCTGTCTGGCGTCCGGTTAGATGCTGGGACGCAGCGAGCGGAACTGATATCGACGTCAAGCCGCTGCGCGTGCGCATTGTGACGACCAAGCCGTCACGCCCGACGTGGATCGAACTGGGGAGCGGGCAGACTTGGTCTGAATCGGTGCGCGCGCGGACGGCGTTCGAAGTGCCGGTCGGGGCCAATGCCGTGCTGATCAGGTTCGAAGATATCGACTGATCCGACCTGACCGGCCATGGCGATTGCACCAAGAATATTCACTTTGGTTTTGATGTCGCTTCAGGCGCGGGCGCACGCCTGATTCATACTCGGCCGGCGCATTTTTAGGCGAATTTCACGGCATTCTCGGCGCCCTCTATTCCATTGATCCGAGTTTTAATAATTTAATACTGCAAATTCAACGCGATCCAGCGCTCCCGCCAAGCTGGCACGGAACTTGTCTCTCAACGCTCGGGGCTGCGCGTCCTAAAGGGGGGATAACGATCATCGCGCCGCAACGGCATTGTCATATCGGCCAGCAACCGATTGGCACCAACCGCACCAGATACGGCCGCAGAGACGGCTGCGCCCCAAGTTTGCAGTTAGTTTCAGAACACTTGGGGAGTTCCGCATGTCCTTTGTTACGCGCCGAAACGCGCTCAATCTAAGCTTGGCCTTGGCCACGCTGACACTATCACTCGCGCCAGCCTTTGCGGCCGATGCCCCCACGCCCAACAAAGGCGATACGTCGTGGATGCTCACATCCAGCGCCCTGGTTTTGCTGATGACCATTCCCGGGCTGGCGCTGTTCTACGGTGGCCTGGTCCGCTCCAAGAACATGCTCTCAGTACTGATGCACGTGTTCTACTGCGTCTGCATCGTTTGCGTGATCTGGGTGCTGTTCGGCTATTCCATGACCTTCTCGGCTGGCAACGCCGTCACCGGTGACTTCTTCGGCGGCATGACCAAGGCCTTCCTGTGGGGAATTACTCAGGACAGCACGGTGGAAACCTTCACCCACAAAGTTGTCATCCCCGAATACGTCTACATCGCCTTTCAGATGACCTTCGCCGCCATTACGCCGGCGCTCATCGTCGGTGCCTTCGCAGAGCGGATGAAATTCTCCGCCGTCGCGATCTTCATCCCGTTCTGGGCTACGCTGGTCTATTTCCCGATCGCCCACATGGTCTGGTACTGGGGCGGCCCCGACGCCATCGTCACAGCCGCCAAGGCGTTGGCCGATGCCGGTTCCGACGCCACCAAGAAGGCAGCCGCCGAAGCAGCGCTCGCCCTCGCCAAGAATGACGGCGGCTATCTGTTCAAGCTCGGTGCCATCGACTTCGCTGGCGGTACCGTCGTCCACATCAACGCGGGCATCGCCGGGCTTATGGCGGCCTTGTTGGTCGGCCGTCGCGTCGGTTTCGCCAGAGAAGCCATGGCACCGCACTCGCTGACCATGACGATGATCGGCGCTTCGTTGCTGTGGGTCGGCTGGTTCGGTTTCAACGCCGGCTCGGCCCTCGAAGCCAGCGGTACTGCAGCGCTCGCCATGATCAACACGTTCGTGGCGACGGCCGCCGCCGGGCTCTCATGGCTGCTGGTTGAAACGCTGTTCAAGGGCAAGGCGAGCCTGCTGGGCGTTGTGACCGGCGCAGTCGCCGGCTTGGTCGCGGTGACGCCGGCGTCGGGCTACGCGGGGCCTGCGGGCTCGATCGTGCTCGGCCTGCTCGTGTCGCCGATCTGCTACGTGTTCTGCTCGGGCATCAAGAATTTGCTCAAGTACGACGACGCGCTCGACGTCTTTGGCGTCCACTGCATCGGCGGCATCGTGGGCTCGATCCTGACGGCCGTTCTGGCCGACCCGCGCTATGGTGGTCAGGGCATCTTCGACTATGAACTGAACAAGGTCGGCGACTACGACATGGTCGCGCAGATCGTGATCCAGGCCAAAACGGTCGGCGTGACTTTGCTGTGGTCCGGCATCGGTACGGCTGTCATCCTGATGGTGCTGAAATTGGTGCTCGGTTTGCGTCCCGACGAAGTCAGCGAGCGCGAAGGCCTCGACCTCGTTGATCACGGCGAACGCGCTTACAACGTTTGATCCAATCTCGATCACTCTCGTGTCTTCCGGATAAAGTGCGGAGCGGTAAATCGCTTCACACTTCAACCGGAAGTACCTATGAAAAACAGTCCGCCCGCTGCAGGCAGCGGGCGGACTGCAGTCTCCACATCATTCGGAAGAGCCCTCAGATGTTCAGTTGGTTCAAGAGCAAGGCCAAGCCAGCGAACGCGGCGGCACCGGTCATCACGCCGTCGATGCCAGTACTTGTAACGGTTCCGGTGCCGGTGCCGGCAGCCGTTGCCAATACGCCGTCTGCGCCGCAACCCGCCGCGCCCGCGTCGAGCGCTGCGGTGGCCCCGCTGCTGCGCTTCAAATCCACGAGTGTGCGCGCCAAACCGCAGTTGATGGTTCTCAACCGCGTCGCGAGCGCACCCATCTATGGGGCACGCAAGCCGGCGGTGCAAAAGGTGCCTTCGAAATTCCGCGGCCGCGAACGAGAAGGTTCGCATAGGCTTGCTGCCGCACAGACGTCAGCCTGACGTCACATGGCGATGCCGAGATCGGGCGGGACTGCGGGGGCGTAGTCGTTGGCGCGAATGGCCTGTTGGATCGCTTTGAAGGCAACGCCTGCGCGGTGCGCGACGGCGACCTTGGCGGGGTCGAAGAAGTAGCCGATCGGGTTGGCCGCGAAATCGGCGGATGTGCGCATGAACTCGCTGGACTTTGCCCAGTCGCCGAAGTTGTCGCTCTGCAGTTCGACGAAATTGCCTTCGGGATCCTTGTAGTAAAATGAAATCGTCAGCCCGTGGTCGAGGCAAAACGAGGGTGTGATGCCTTCGCCGACCAAGCGTTCGTACGACGAGATCAGGTCCGAGAAGCTCGCGTACTCAAAGGCGCAGTGATGCATGCCGTTATGGCGTGCCTTGTCGGGGTCGTCGCTGAGCGCCGGCGTGGATAGGAATGCGACGCGATGGTTGGCTGCGTCGTTGGTGGTCCAGGCGTTATTGGCGTCGCGGAACTGCACGCGTGCGCCGATGACTTTTTCATACCAGGTGACCATCTCGGCCAAGTGGCTGGTCTTGATCGTGACGTGGTGGAAAACGGGCTTGATGACGGTCATGTGAGGTTCCCTGGGAGTTAGCTGATTAGATGACTTTTCGGCGAATGTGGCATGGCTGTCGGGCAAACACGAGACTTACAAAATCTTTTCGGCCGTCCACGCGCAGGGCAATCGCATGACCGCTCCGTGGCTGCCTTAGGCCCTCAGTCCATCGGCGAGGGCACGGAAATAGCCCTCCGCGTCGAGCAGAGTTTCAAGTCGGGCGCGGTCGCGCAGAGCGACATCGGCGGCGGATGCCAGGGGCTGACCGAGGCGCGACAACCGTCGCTTGAGGCCGCTCAGCTTGCGGCCGTCGAGGGCGGCATCGAGTACCGAGACGAGATCGTCGAGATAGCCGGAGATGCGGCCGAGTTCGCGCACGGCATCGCGGCGAGCAGCGAGTTGCGACGGTTGCGCGTCGAGGACGGCAAAAGCTTGTGCGGCGCGGCCGAACGTCGAGGCGATTTCGTCGGCGTAGCCGGCAAGCTTTTCGCGCCGCGCCTGATCGAGCGCCATCAAGGCCGCATGCCAGGCCTGGATCGTGCGGGTTATACCGAGCAGGCGTTGCAGAAAATCATGGATCGGCATTGACGGGGCATCCGGGGGTCCACCCTCCCAGATTGTTACGATCATATACCAGACCGAAAAACAATCATAGATTGCACTTCAGCAAGCGACGCGCTTTTTGCGGACAGGGTTAAGTTCGTGCAGTGAGGTGTTTGGATCGTGCGCACCGGCCGGCGTGGCATGAGCCTTCAGATCTGCAACACGACCGGGGTGGGTACCACGAACAAACCGCCCTGGCGCAACGCATTCAGGATGGCGATCCGCAGGTCGGTTGCGACCACAGCGCCACGGGTGATGTCGGCGAGCGTTACGCGCAGTGTAAAATCCAACTGCGCCGGCGCGAACTGATCGAGCGTCGCCAACGGCTCGGGCGCGCCGAGAACCAACGGATTGGCGCGAGCGCAATCGAGCATGATCTTGATTACCTGCGCGGGATCGGCGCTGCCGTCGAGTGAGAATTTGACCTGCACGCGGCCGAGCGCGTTGCGATGCGTCCAGTTGAGCACGCGACCAGAAACGAGCTCCGAATTCGGCACGATGAGGCTGGCCTTGTCGAACGTCTCGATCTCCGTCGAGCGCACCGAAATGCGGCGCACGTTGCCCTGCTGGTCGCCGACGACGATCCAATCGCCGACCTTGATCGGCCGCTCGACGAGAAGGATCAGCCCGGACACGAAATTGTTGACGATCGATTGCAACCCGAAGCCGATGCCGACCGACAGCGCGCCGGCGACGATGGCAAGACTGGTGATGTCGAAGCCGGCATACGAAACCGCCAGCAGTGCCGCCAACGCAATGCCGGCATAGCCGACCGCCTGATCGATCGAGTTGGAGATACCCACATCCATGCGGCTGGTGTCGAGCACGCCTTCACGCAGCCATTTTTGCAGCAGCCGCGTCAGGAACAGCAGCACCATGAACAACAGCACACCCA
>JANXYD010000417.1 GCA_025350265.1 Hyphomicrobiaceae bacterium
TGCCGTCGCCGAGCGTGCGGGAGGGCAGCGGGTAGCGGTCGCCCACCTTGAGATCGGTGAACGATCGCGCGGGGACGGGACGGTGGGACGCATAAATTTCCGGTAGCGGCATGGATACCCTTCCTGACGTTCAGCACATCCCAACGCAGTTGCTACCGAACAATCACCAAATAGTGAATGCCAAAAGCCCCCACGACAGCCATTTCTAGCGACCAAAGCCGCCCATTGACAGCGGCGGCGCTGGGCATCATTGGCCGCGCGTGGTATGCAACCAAAACATCAGCCGGATCATTGATTTGAACCGGCTGCAAGTGAATGCGTGCGCAACTCGAGCTGAACCATGGCCCATCCATCGACTGCATCTGTTTTCAAGCATGACGGTGCGACCAGCGCGGTAGCACTCGCCAGCCATGATCCGATCTGGGCTGCGGTCCGCGCGGAGGCCGAGGCTGCGGCACAAGCTGAGCCCGCGCTCGGGGGATTTCTCTACGCGACCATTCTCAGTCACACGCGACTGGAGGATTCGGTATGCCACCGGCTGGCGCAGCGGCTCAATCATTCCGACGTCGACGCCGGGTTGATCGGGCAGATGTTCGCGCAGGTGCTGTCGCAGACGCCAGACCTGAAGGATATTTTCCGCGCCGATCTGCAGGCCGTGCACGACCGTGATCCCGCCTGCCTCCGCTACATGGAGCCGTTACTCTATTTCAAAGGCTTCCATGCGCTGGTGACGCATCGCTTCGCGCACGAACTTTTAAAGCAAGGCCGGCGTGACTTTGCACTCTACCTGCAGAGCCAGTCGTCGCGCATTTTCGGTGTCGATATCAACCCGGCCACTCGGATGGGGCGTGGTATCATGCTGGATCATGGCACCGGCATCGTCATCGGCGAGACGGCCGTGGTGGGCGACAATTGCTCGATTTTGCAGAATGTCACTCTCGGCGGCAACGGCAAGGAGACTGGCGACCGTCATCCCAAGATCGGCAAGAACGTGCTGTTGTCGGTGGGCGCGAAGGTGCTGGGCAACATCAAGATCGGCGATTGCTCGAAGATCGCGGCCGGCGCAGTGGTGCTGAACGATGTGCCAGCCAACAAGACGGTGGCCGGCGTCCCCGGACGGATCGTGGGTGATAGCGGTTGCCCGGAACCATCCCGCAGCATGGATCAGCGCGTCGATCCGGACGATTGCGGTTGCGGCTGCTGACGGGCTACCGTAAGTGGCTTTCCAGTCGAAGCCACGGTTCGTCCGCACGGGTAGTCTCATGTCCGATCAGTTTACGCCTGATATCATCAATAAGCTGCAGGCTTATCTGCGCAAGGCATTCGGCTCGCAGGCGCTGTCGGTACGCTCGCGGCCAAAGAAGAGCGATGTCGCGGATGTGTTCGCCAACGACAAGCCGTTCGGCGTGATCACGCTGGACGACGAGGACGGGGAGTTGACCTACCAGTTCGCCTGGACCCTGAAAGAAAAGCCGAAGCCGCTGTTGCCCGCCGAAATGCAGCGCTTGCAGGCGCATTTCCGCGAACTGTTGGGAGCCAAGACGCTCACAATTCGCGGCCGCGGCAAACTGAAGGACAGCGCCGAGGTGTTCGTCGCGGAGGAATCGCTGGCCATCCTCTCGGTCGACGACGACGCCTATCAGTTCCAGATGGCGATCCTGGAAATGGACCTGGACGATATCATCTAGCAGGTGGCCAAAGGGCTGGCCCTTTGGCGGCAGCATGAAGGCAGCGGCTGCATTCTCCCTCACCGCTTATTCCAATTCGCATCGCGATCGGTTGTTCCCATGACGCTCTATGCACTCGACGCCAGCAAAGTCACAACCCCGTCCAACGGCCGCTTCTGGGTGGCCGCCAACGCGATCGTGCTCGGCAACGTGACGCTGGAGGAAGACGCGAGCATCTGGTTCAACGTGGTGATCCGCGGCGACAACGAGCCGATGCGGATTGGCGCGCGCACCAACGTGCAGGACGGCTGCGTGTTGCATTCCGACCCCGGCTTTCCACTGACCATCGGCGAGGATTGCACGATCGGACACATGGTGATGTTGCATGGCTGCACGATCGGCGCGGGGTCGCTGATCGGCATCGGTGCTATCGTGTTGAATGGCGCCAAGATCGGCGAGGGCTGCCTGATCGGCGCGGGTGCGTTGATCCCGGAGGGCAAGGAGATCCCGGCTGGTTCTGTGGTGTTCGGCTCACCCGGCAAGATCGTGCGGCAACTGACCGATGAAGACCGCGTCCGCCTGCGCCGGGGTGCCGCGCACTACGTCGAGAATTCGCGCCGGTTCGCTCAGGGGCTGAAGGCCCAGGGCGGTTGACCGGCACCGGGACGGGCTCGACGATGTCGTGCTGCCCCAGCCCGGCTGAGTGCGTCGTCTTTATCTATCGGTGTGCCGTTACCCCAATACGACGGTCATCAACAGTGCGCTCGCCGGCCAGCCCGCCCGCATCAGCCGCTGGCGTTTCAGCAACGCATAATCCTCGCAGCCGCCGCGCCCGCTCACCGGGATCGTCCAGTAATCCTCCACGCCGTATTGCTGCATGTCGGTTTGACACCCAATGAGCAGCCGATTTTTTCAGTGCAGTGAACTTCTCAGTCGAGCCGCCAGGCAACAACCATAGAAGAGGTCGGTAAAGTTGAGAGCACGGAGAGGATCGGTGACAGAAATGATACCGTTGACGGTCATTTCGGCCAGCGATCCCGTTCCGTCAATTTTCGCTCAACCTTTCTCGGCGCGATAGATACCGAGCGCTTTGAGCGTTGCCGGTCCGGCGACACCGTCGGCCGAGATACTATTTTTTCCTTGGAACGAACGGACGGCGTCCTCGGTTGCCTGGCCGTAGTTGCTGTCGATCGTCAATGCGGCGCCCTTCTTGTTGAGCCCCTCCTGGAGGTGCAGAACTGATCGACCGTTGTCACCCCGACGGAGCGTATGCCCAACCAGTTCGGTGACCGGCAGGCCCAATGCGTTTTCGATCTTTTGGGCGACCGTTTCTTTTTTCGCGCTGGGGATCGTCAGACGGGTGCGGCGGGCAAAAGCGGCTGTGCCATTGTAGATGACGGGACAGGCGGCTTTCGTGCAGACGCCCGTGCCTTGGATCGTCGGTGTGCTCGCCCCGATTGTGGCGACGATACCCGTCAGGAAGCCCTCGCCCTGGCGCAGGATGCTGCCAGCCGAGATGTTGTAGGTTTTGTTGGCACCGTCATAGAGCGCCGGAACCGGCTCGTCTGCCCGTGCAGCAAAGCCGATGACGAGAGCGAAAGCTGCCACACCCGCCCGCAAAATACCCTTCGAACGTAACGTCATACTCGACCTCCATTGAACAACTCACGGCGCAGGCTACGCCCGCCCCATGGCCGTTCTTAGGCGGCTTTCATCATTGCGACAATACAGGCGCGCGATCAATCCCGGTCCGCGCTGATTGGCCGAGAGATTTCCGGTGATGGCGCGCGGAATGTTTTTGCGCGCTCAAGAACCGATCAAGAGGGTGGTCGGCCTCATCAAGTGCGTGACGCGCCGCCTCCCTCCCTCAATGGCTCGAATGGCGCATGCCGGCGACGGGCATGGGCACGGAGGGAATGGCGGTGTTGGGATCGAGCGACATCCAGATGCGCGGATTGAGATACGACTGGCGCATGATGTATTGATAGGGCGTCTTGCTCCATAGGCGGATTGCGTCGGTTTTATTGTCGAGCACGAAGTCGCCGTCCGCCGTGCGCGCGGTCAATACGGCGTGGCCTTCGTTGCGTTCGTCGAATACGAC
>JANXYD010000303.1 GCA_025350265.1 Hyphomicrobiaceae bacterium
AAAAACCGCGACAACGCCAGCGTGGCGAAGTCGGTGGCGAGCGCGAATGGGAAACAGAGCGCGCCGGAGACCGCCAGTAGAAGCGAAAACATCAGCCGCGGACCGAATTTGTCGACCAGCATGCCGATGATGACGCGGGCCGGTATGGTCAGCGCGACGTTGAGAGTCAGCAAGGCTGCGACCTCCTGATTGCTCAACCCCAACGATGTGCGGATCTGTCCCATCAGCGGTGCATGATTGAACCAAACGATGAAACTCACAAAGAAGGCGAGCCACGTCAGGTGCAGGATCTTGATCCTCGGCTCACGCGAAAAAAGCTGAAGTCGCTGCGGTTTTACGTCAGTTGTGGACATGCGGCTTTCCGTTCCCGAACTCGAAAATAAGGTGAAGGGTGCTGTGAACGACGGCTTAAAATTGTCGCACCGCAGACAAGGCTTGATGGATTGGAAAGACCCGGACCGTTCCGGTCACTGCGAAAATGAAATTGCGCTTGCAACGCCTACTCTACCGTGGCCCGACGCGTGTGCTCGACGATGCGTCCGATTTCCGAGCGGCAAGAGCCGCAGTTGGTACCGGCACCGAGCGCTGCCCCGATGCCGGCGACATCGACGCAGCCCCCGCCAGTGACGGCTGTGGCAATCTGCGTGGCACCGATATCGAAACATGAACACACGATGGCTCCCTTGTCGGGCACGCCGTCGCCAGCACGTCCGGCGAGCAGCCGCATCCGATCGTGGGGCCCCGGAAAACGCTGGCCGAGTTGGTCTGCGAGCCAGCCGCGCGATACGACAGCGGGTCGATTTGCGACATACAGGGCAGCGATGAGGCATTCATTTTCAAAGACCGCAAAGCGATGTTGTCCGGTCGTCGCGTCGCGATAGGCGAGCATGTCGGCTGCAGCCTCGATGCCGAGCACGCGACGCGCGAACTCCGCCCAATCGGACTGCTGCGTTCGGCCGGCGCATTCCAGCCTGAAGCCCGACCGCGCCTTGGCCAGCGCCCAATATTCCAAGCCAACCCGATTTGGCGGACGCACGCCGATGGCAAAGCCATACCAAGCAGCTTGGAATGGCTCGACGGTGACGGGTGTGAACTTCAATTCCGGCTGCCCCGATAGCGGATCGGTGTTGCCGGTCACCAGCACGTCGACACGCGCCGAACTCGACAGTTGATCGGTCCAATGGATGGGCACGAATACCGATCCGAGCCGCTGCCGTTCCGTGGTTTGCACGCGCACCAGGATTGAGCCATGCGCGCTCCGCACCACGGCGATCTCCGTCGCCTGGACATGAGCCCGCGCCGCGTCGGCTGGGTTCATCTCGACGAACGGTTCGGCGATATGGCCCATCAGTCGCGCCGTTTTGGAGGTGCGGGTCATCGTGTGCCATTGGTCGCGGATGCGCCCGGTATTGAGTACCAACGGATAGGCGTCGGAGATTGCGGATGCCGCCTCGCGCCAAACGGTCGGCACGAAGCGTGCACGCTGGTCGGCGGTGAAATAGCGTCCATCACTGAACATTCGCGCTGTACCGACGGCATGACCATCCGGTTGCGGCCACTGGAAGGGCGTCAGCGTATCATAACGTGCAGCGGTGATGCCTGCATGCGCGCCGATGTCGAAGTCGCGCGTGCCGGCGTTGTCGGTGGCTGAAAGTGCGGCATGCTCGGCAAAGATTTCCGCTGGTTGCTTGAAGCCGAAGCCCTTGGCGAAGCCCATGCGCTTGGCGACCTCGGCCATCTGCCACCAGTCCGGCATGGCCTGGCCGGGCACCGGCATGAACGCGCGTTGGCGCGAGATGCTGCGTTCCGAATTGGTGACGGTGCCGTCCTTCTCGCCCCACGCAAGCGATGGCAACAAGACATCGGCGTAGGCCGTGGTGTCGGTGTGCCGCTCGACGTCGGAGACCACCACGAACGGGCACGCTTGCAGGGCGCGGCTGACAGAATCGGCCTCTGGCAGACTATCAACGGGATTGGTGGCCATGATCCACAGAGCCTTGATGCGGCCCTCACCAACCGCACGAAAGAGATCAACGGCCTTGTACCCAGGGCGCGTGGCGATGGTCGGCGCCTTCCAAAATCTTTGAACGATGCGGGCGTGGTCCGGGCGGTTCAGGTCCATGTGGGCCGCAAGCATGTTGGCGAGACCGCCGACTTCGCGGCCACCCATGGCGTTGGGTTGGCCGGTGATAGAAAACGGCCCCATGCCCGGCTTGCCGATGCGGCCGGTCGCGAGATGGCAATTGATGATGGCGTTGACCTTATCGGTCCCGGCGGTCGATTGGTTGACGCCCTGGCTGTAGACGGTGACGACGCGCTGGTGCTTGGTGAACAGCTCGTAAAAGGCGAGAAGCTTGCTTGCTTCTATGCCGGTGCGGCGTTCGACCGTTGCCGGATCGTCGGCGCGCGCCGCGTCGAGCGCTGCATCAAGACCAGAGGTGTATGCGGTGACGTAGGCGGGGTCGATCGCGCCTGCCGCATCGAGATGGCGAAGCAGACCGTTGAACAGGGCGACATCTGAGCCAGGTGCCAACGCCAGATGCAGGTCGGCGGTTTCGGCTGTCGCTGTGCGGCGCGGGTCGATGACGACGATCTGGGTGCCGCGCGCCTGTTGGGCCGCGACAATTCTTTGAAACAGCACCGGATGACACCAGGCGAGATTGGAGCCGACCAGCACAACCAAGTCGGCAAGCTCCAAGTCGTCGTAATTGCCGGGAACGGTATCGGCCCCGAACGCACGCTTGTGACCGGCGACCGAGGACGCCATGCAGAGGCGGGAGTTGGTGTCGATATTGGCTGAACCGATGAAGCCCTTCATCAGCTTATTGGCGACGTAATAGTCTTCCGTCAGCAGTTGACCGGAGACGTAGAAGGCAACGGCATCGGCACCATGCTCGGCGATGGTCGACTTGAACCGGTCGGCAACGTGGTTGATCGCCTGCGTCCAGCTAACCAGGCGATCGGCGATCATCGGGTGCAGCATGCGACTATCGAGCGACAATGTTTCAGCCAACGCGGAGCCCTTCGAGCACAGCCGGCCTTTATTTGCCGGATGTTCGGGATCGCCGGCGACGTCATATGCGCCGTCCGCTTTGCGGCGCACGAGCACGCCGCAACCAACACCACAATACGGGCAGGTCGTTCGAACCACGGGAGCGGTCACGGGATCAGCCCTCACGCAGCAGCGAGCCGAGGCAGAGTTGCTATATCGAGGAGGATGCGGCCAGCCTCCACCTTTATGGCGACGGTTTCAACGTGCCCGCTATCGGCTCCCATGGCGTCGCCCGTCGAAAGATCGATCACCCAATTGTGCAGCGGACACGTGACCGAGCGGCCATGCACGATGCCCTGGCTCAACGGACCGCCTTTGTGCGGGCAACGATCGTTAAGGGCGAAGACCTCGTCGGCCTCGGTGCGGAACATGGCGATGCAGCCGAACGCCGTCTTCACCACGCGCGCGCCGAGCGTTGGAATGTCGTCGAGCGCGCCAACATCCTGCCACGTTTGAGATACGCTCTTCATTCTGCGGCCACTTTCATGGTGAGGTCGGCTATCGGCTTGAACTCGTGCGCGTCCTTGCCGGCCGCCCGTTCGGCCCACGGGTCGATCTGCGCGAATTTCTGCGAAACCACGAAGCGATCGAAAAGAGCCGTGCGGCGCTCGGCATCGGCCATGATCTGTTTGCGGATCGTCTCGAGCCCGACGCGCTTTGCCCATTTGTAGATGCGCTCGAGATAGCGACCCTGCTCGCGATAGAGTTGGACGAGCGCGACAATCGTCTCGATGGCCTCTTGCTCGGTTTCGACGTGGCCAAGCACTTCCGTGCCCTTGATGTCGAGCCCGGCGGCACCGGCGAAATGAATGTCGTAGCCACTATCGACGCAGATCACGCCGACGTCCTTGCACGTCGCCTCGGCGCAATTGCGCGGACAGCCGGAGACAGCCATCTTGACCTTAGCGGGCGTCCAGGAGCCCCACATGAACTTCTCGATCTTGATGCCGAGCCCCGTCGAATCCTGCGTACCGAAGCGGCACCAATCCGTGCCGACACAGGTTTTGACCGTGCGCAGACCTTTGGCATAAGCGGCACCGGATACCATGCCCGCGGCATTGAGATCGGCCCACACCGCCGGCAGATCCTCTTTCTTTACGCCCAGCATATCGATGCGCTGGCCGCCCGTAACCTTGACGCTGGGGATCGCGAACTTCTCGACGACGTCGGCAATGGCGCGCAATTCCGAAGCGCTGGTCATGCCGCCCCACATGCGCGGGACGACCGAGAAGGTGCCGTCCTTTTGAATATTGGCGTGCACGCGCTCGTTGATGTAACGCGATTGACCGTCGTCTTTGTATTCGGCAGGCCATGTCGCGATCAGATAATAGTTGAGCGCCGGACGGCACTTTGCGCAGCCGCAGGAGGTTTTCCACTCCAGCGCCTGCATGAGGTCGGGGATCGTTTTCAAACCCTTGGCGATGATCAGCCGTCGCACATCGTCATGACCGTGGTGGGTGCACGGACACATCGGCTGGACTGCCGCCGGATTGTAGGTGTCGCCGAGAGTGGCTTTCAAAAGCTGCTCCACCAGCCCGGTGCACGAACCACATGACGCCGATGCCTTGGTGTGGGCGCGGACATCGTCGAGCGACGTCAAGCCGAGAGTGGTGATGGCACCGGTGATCTTGCCCTTACAAACGCCGTTGCAGCCGCATATTTCCGCCTCATCCGGCAAGGCTGCAACGGCCGCCGTAGGGTCCAGCGGGACGCCTCCCGCAAAGGCCGGACCAAAGATCAGCGTCTCGCGCATGTCGGCAAGGTCGGTGCCCTTCTTCAGGTGATCGAAGAACCACGCACCATCTGACGTCTCGCCATACATCACCGCACCGATCAACCGGTTATCCTTGAGCACCAGCCGCCGATAAACGCCACGGCTGGCGTCGCGGAAGACGATTTCCTCGCGATCCTTGACGTCGGCGAAATCTCCCGCCGAGAACAGATTGATGCCGGTTACTTTGAGTTTGGTCGCCACCGCGCTCGGCGTAAACTTTGCGGAAGCGTCGCCCGCGAGTTGAGCCGCGACAACGCTGGCCATTTCGTAGAGCGGTGCCACGAGGCCGAAAACCTGGCTCTCGTACTCGGCACACTCGCCGACGGCAAAGATATCGGGATCGCTGGTTTGCATGGTCGTGCCAACCTTGATGCCGCGCCCGACGTCTAGGCCGGCATCCTTGGCGAGCCCCGCATTTGGCTTGATGCCGACAGCCATGATGACCAGATCGGCCGTCAGGCGCGTACCGTCCTCGAGAATAACGGCCTCGACCTTTTTTTCTCCCAGAATGGCCTTCGTGTTGGCATTCGTGATGACGCGGATCCCGCGCGCTTCGATCGCGCGTTGCAGGAGGTGCCCGGCCGGGACATCGAGCTGCCGCTCCATGAGCGTCGGCATCAGATGCAAGATGGTGACGTCCATGCCCTGCTCTTTGAGACCGACAGCAGCCTCAAGACCCAACAGACCGCCGCCGATGACGACAGCGGAGCCGCGTGCCTTGGCCGCAATCAGCATGGCCTGCACATCGTCGAGATCGCGATA
>JANXYD010000074.1 GCA_025350265.1 Hyphomicrobiaceae bacterium
CTTGACGATCGGGCGCTTGCCCCACGCATGATCGATGGTGCTGCGAACCGCTTTCTTGACCATCTCTTCGACGCGCTCCTGGTCGAGCCGGCGCTTGGGCGGCAATGCGCGCAGCGTTCCATCGATGGCGTCCAGCACGAGATCGAGCATATCGCGGCCGTTCACGTCGGTCTCGGGAATGCCGTCGAGGATCACGTCGGGGTCGGCTGCTATGTTGCCGCGCGTATCCAGCACCAGTGACACAACTGCGATGCCGACTTGCGCAAGTTTGCGGCGATCGCGCACCGGACCTTCCGTGCTCTCGACCAACAAGCGCCCGTCGCGGAACAGACGGCCGACCGGCGCTTCGTCGATAACCGCGCCTGCACCCGGTGCCAGCCGCACGATATCGCCGTTGCGGACGATCATCACCTGCGGCACGCCCGCAGCCTTGGCGAGGGCGGCGTGCGCTGCCATATGGCGGGCTTCGCCATGCATGGGAATGGCAAGTTTCGGCTTCACCCAGGCGTACATCTCCTTGAGTTCGTCGCGGCGCGGATGGCCGGTGACGTGCACCAGCGCGTCGGCGTCCGTGATGATCTGGATGCCACGCTCGACCAGCTTATTCTGGATGCGACCGACCGTCTTCTCGTTGCCGGGGATGGTCCGCGACGAGAAAATAACCGTGTCGCGCGCCGTCAGTTTGACAACAGGGTGCTCGTTTTCGGCGATGCGCGACAGTGCGGCGCGCTGTTCGCCCTGGCTGCCGGTACAGAGCAGCAACGCCTTCTCCGGCGAGACGTGCTGGAAATGATCCTGGTCGTGGACACGGAAATCCGGGCGCAGATGCCCCGTTTCCATCGCTACGCCGATCATGCGGTGCATGGCTCGGCCCGCCACGATCAACGTGCGGCCGGTCGCATGCGCAGCATCCGAAATCGCCTGGATGCGCGCGACGTTGGACGAGAAGATCGTCACGGCGACCGCGCCCGTGCACTTGCCGATCAAGTCAGCCAGGCTTTTGGCCACTTCGGTCTCGGATGGCGAACGGCCTTCACGCATGGCATTGGTGCTATCGCAGAGCAGCGCGTCGACGCCCTCCGCACCTAGCGTCGCCAGCCGCTGGCCATCCGTATCGGTGCTGGAACCGTAGGGGGTCGGCTCGATCTTCCAATCGCCGGTGTGCAGCACCTTGCCGTCCACCGTCTTGATCATCAGCGCCTGCGGCTCGGGTACGGAATGCGCCACCGCGATGAATTCGAGATCGAACGAGCCGACCTTGAACTTGCTCGACACCGGAATTTCCCGGATCGGTATTTTGACCCGATTGCCGTTCTCCGCCAGCTTGGCCTTGATCAGGGTCGCGGTGAACGGCGTTGCATAGACCGGCACTTTCAAGCGCGGCCACAGCTCGATCAGTGCACCGAAATGATCCTCGTGGGCGTGCGTGATGACGATCCCGCCGAGATTGACGTGCTCGTCCTCGATGAAGCGCACGTCCGGCAGAATAACATCGACGCCTGGGTCGAACTCTCCTTCGGGGAACGTGATCCCGACATCCACCATAAGCCATTCGCGTTTATCGGCCGGGCCGGTGCCGTAGAGATAGCAGTTCATGCCGATCTCGCCGAGCCCGCCAAGCGCCAGGAACACCAGTTCCGACGCGCCGCCTGCCGCGACGGGCTTGACGCCCGCGCGTGTTTTCGTCCGCTGATCTGCCATCAATCTATTGTTCCTTGGCCGCGCTCGGCGGCGTTCACTGTCACATCACCAAATGTCAGACGCCGGTCGTAGCCGGAATGGTCCCTCAAGATCAATGCCCCGTCGTGATCGAGGCCACCGAATGTGCCGTCGATCTTGTCGCGGCCGGCGTGAACACTCATCGCGGTACCCGGTGCCAGGGAGCGGGCGAGCCAAGCCGCACGGATGGCCGCAAAGCCTCCTCCGTGGCCCCACAGGCGCAGCGCACGGCTCATCTCGACGGCCAGCGCGTCCAGCATCGCCGGCGGCGTGACGCCCACACCGTGCGCGGCCAGGCAGGTTGTGGCCCGATCCACCGCGTCGGGCGCGTGCGACAGATTGATACCGATGCCGATCACCGCCAGCACACTTTTGTCGGGCAGGATCGTGCTTTCAGGAAGAATGCCGACCAGCTTTGCACCGTCCACCAGGATGTCGTTCGGCCATTTCAGGCGCAGGTCCAGAGGCGGGGTGCGTGCGGAAGCAACCGACTGGATCGCGGCCACACCGGCGACTGCTGCGACGAACGACAGCTGATGGATGACGGCCGGCGCGCAAGAGAGGCGGATCAGCAGGCTCGCATAGTGGTTGCCGGGCTCCGACGTCCAGCTGCGTCCCGAGCGACCGCGCCCCGCCAACTGGCGTTCGGCGCGGACCCACAACGGCGCTGCAGCGCCCGCAAGACCCAGTCGCATCGCTTCAGCATTCGTCGAGCCGATCTCCGCGAGTTCGAGGATGGGTATGCCGTTGGGCGTGAGTTTCATGGGCGCGTTGTGCAGCAGTTGGCACGCAGCCGCAAGTCGCGCGTCGTCATGCGGCGGCCGCTTCGAGCGTCAGGACGATGCCGGCGAGGGTGTCGAAACCGGAGCTGTGGCCGAGCCCACTTAAGTTGGTGAGGTGGCTGGGAAAGGTTGCTGCGTCGACTGTGAGGATTGCAGCCAGTGCCGCATGCACGATGCCAGCGCCGAGGCCGTCAGCTGTGGCGGACAGATGCGCCGCACTGATGTCAACCGTCAGCAGGTCGAGTTCGGGCTCTATCGCCGTCCACAGCTTGTCGCGCAACGCTGTGCGCCCGAGCGCGCTCAAAGTGAGAAACACGCCGCCGAGCAGATCATCCCCCGAAGGCGTCAACCCCGGACCGAGGCCGAGCAACAGCACCGCAGACCGCGTCAGTTCCGCTGACGGCCGATCGTCGGCAACTGACTGCACCAGCGCGGCAGCCAACTGCCGCACGGTTGGTGCTGCGGCACGCGCGGTTCGGTCGGCGCGCTCAACTGATCCGAGCACGAGCCGGCTCAATCCTTCGGGGGGACACAACGGGGCCGCCAACGCCCGCAACGTCACAAGGCTGCGCGCGATCGCTGCGCCAGTGGTTGCGGGCCACGCTGGCGGCTGCCAGACCGGTGCCGTCAGCACGTCCAGGGCGAACCGATCGCCGATGTCGAGCCGGCCTTTGCTGACGCTGCCCTTGGCCTCGCGCGTGATGCCCATGTTCGCCCACTCGGGCGCTGCGGTGTTCGGCGCTGATAGCAACACGTTGAGTGGACCATCGCCGAGTGTCTCCATGCCGACGCACACGATGCCGCCGGGACAGCGGACATAAAAGCAGCGCTCGAAAACCGCGGCCACTTCGGCCTCGCCGTCGTGCTGCATGATCGCGGCCGCGATTGGACCCATGCCGATCGGCGACAGCGCGACACTCACGAGACGCTGCCCACGATATGCGTGCCGGTTTCGCCGCGCAGAGCCGCAACCGCATCCGCGAGCTTGGCGATCACCACGTGCTTGCCGCCACCCTCGAGGAAGCGGATGGCAGCGTCGATCTTCGGCCCCATGCTGCCTGCCGGAAAATGCCCTTCGGCGTTGAGTTTCTTGATCTCCGACAGCGTCACCAGATCCAGAAATTTCTGCTCGGGCGTGCCGAAATGCACGGCCACCTTCGGCACCGCCGTCAGCAGCATGATGGTGTCGATACCCAGCACCTTGGCCATGTGCTGCGTGGTCAGATCCTTGTCGATCACCGCCTCGATGCCGTGCCGCACGCCCTTGGCACCACGCACCACCGGAATGCCGCCGCCGCCGCCGGCGATGACAATCGTGCCACGCTTCGAAAGCACCTCGATCAGCGAGATATCGCAGACGTGCTTGGGCACCGGCGAGGGCACGACATGGCGATAACCGCGCGCGCCATCCTGCTTCATAGTCCAGCCCAGTTCGCGACCGACCGCCGCGGATTGTTCGGCGGTGAAGAACGGGCCGACAAATTTAGTTGGGTTGGCAAATGCCGGATCGGCCGGATCGACCTCGACTTGCGTCAACAGGCAAGCGACATGGCGTTGGCTATCGGCTTCGCGCAGCGCGTTTTCGAGCGCCTGCATCAACAGATAGGCGATGCCACCCTGACTGTGGGCGACGCAGATATCGAGCGACATCGGCGGGATGCGATCACGCGTCAGCGCCTGCCGCATCAGGATTTTGCCGACCACCGGGCCGTTGCCGTGCGTGATGATCAATTCGGTGTCGAGCAACGCCAACGGCAACAAGGCATCGGCGGTTTGCCGCGCAATGTCCTTTTGCTCCGCCGACGAGCCTGCGATGTTTTCCGGATGCGTCGCGTTGCCGCCGATGGCGATGACGAGACGTTCCGGTACTTTCCCGCCCACACTGCGTGCCATCTTCAGCTCCTGACGCCGTTGGATTGGGTATCAAGCGGCAACATGCGCCACGGCCATCCGCACCGCCTCCGCATTCGACGAGGCAACGATGATCCCAGCCGCGCGCAATGTCGCCTGTTGGGCTGCCAGTCCCTGCGGATCGCCGGCCGTTCCAGTGACCGATGTGATCACAAGCGGATGGAGGCGTGGCGCGCGTGCCAGCACCGAAGCGATGTGGCCGGCAGGATCGGCGTGCGCGCCAAAGCCGAGCACCACATCGATCAGCACGCAGCCGACGGTGTTGTCGGCAAGGGCCGCCAGCAAGGGTACTTCGCGCACAGTCGGCTCGATCATCGGATGCGGACGTCCCTGCGTATAGTCGTCGTCGCCGAGGTCGATCATGATATGGCCGGCATAACCAGGGGTCAGCTCTTGATGTCCGGGAATGGGCACGTTGGACGCACAAACCAACTGCTCCCCCGCCAACACGACTTGTGCCTCCGCGCACAATGTCCCGCCGGCAAACAGCCCCCTGATGAATTTTCCCGGGGCAGCAGCCGGCCGCGCCGCATGCGCGCGTTGGAGCTGCTTGCCCAGCGCTAGTGCGGCGGCGGCTTCCAAGGTCGTTGCTAGGCATGCATTGGCGGGCATCGGCGCATCGGTGCCACCGATGAAACAAATCGCAAACTGCTTCTTTGAGGCAGCCACGCGCGCCAGCACCTTCCGAGCCACGGCGGATGCTGGTGGTTTGGAGATCACTACAATCATCCGCGTGCCGGGATCGGCGTCCAGCAGATCGATCGCCATCAGCGTGGTGATGCCGCCGACCTCCGCCTTGAGGTCGCGCCCGCCGGTGCCGATGGCGTGCGAAATACCACCGCCGTTGTTGGCGATGAGGCAACTGACTTCCTGAATGCCGGTGCCCGATGCGCCGACGATGCCGATATCGCCGGACGGCACCACGTTGGCGAACCCGAGCGGCGTACCGTTGATGATGGCGGTGCCGCAATCCGGCCCCATCATCAGCAGTCCACGTTCGCGCGCCAGAAGCTTCAGTGCCACTTCATCGGCCACCGGCACGTTGTCGGAAAACATCATGACGTTGAGGCCGCGTTGCAGCGCCTTGCGACCCTCGGCTGCAGCAAACGCGCCCGGCACCGAGATGACAGCCAGACTGGCTGCGGGATCAGCCGCGATGGCCGCCCGCACCGTGCGCGGTGCCCAGCTGGCGCTCTGCCCGACTTTGGATTTCGGCGCATCGAGCAAGCCCCGCGCCTCGGCCAGCGCCGCGTCCGCCGCCGCCTCAGATGCTGCCGCGATCGCGATCACCAGATCACCTGGTGCGGCCGCGCGGCCAGCATCCGACAGCACGCCAGCGTCAGTCATGATGCGCATGTTGGCCGGCGTGCCCATCATCATGCCACACTCGACGACGCCCTCAAGCGCCGCCACCGTGCGCGACATCCGCATCAACGCCACCGAGTCGAGATACAATCCGCGCCGGACGTCATTGACGACGATGCTGCTGGTCATGTTGATTCCGTATATCCATCATTATCCGGCGCGCGTGGAGCCGCGGCGGCTCAACCATTCTTGTCGCCGCGCATCAGGCGGGCCTTGTCGCGCTGCCAATCACGCTTGGCGGCGTCGGCACGGCGGTCGTGCAGCTTCTTGCCCTTCGCCAAACCCAGCTTCAGCTTGGCGCGACCGCGTGCATTGAAATAAAGCTCCAACGGGATCAGCGTCATGCCCTCGCGGTCGATGGCGATCTGCAGCTTGTGGATTTCCTTGGCCTTCAGCAGCAGCCGGCGCGGACGCCGCGGCACGTGCTGGAAAAACGGACCGGCCATCTTGTATTCGGGGATATACGAATTGAGCAGGATCAAGCCGTTCTGCTCGGGCGATGCATAGCTTTCGGCGATATTGGCGTGCCCAAGACGCAGCGACTTGACCTCGGTGCCGGTCAGCGAGATGCCGGCCTCGAACACCTGCTCGATGAAATACTCGTGCCGCGCCTTGCGATTCTCGGCGACGGTCTTGTGATCGGGGTCTTTGGCGGCCATCGGCCGAATTCCTTGAAGAGGTTGCCGCAAGCGTGCGGCGGGGAAAGGTTGCCGCAAGAGCGTGGCGGGGGCGCAACTCCCGCAAGCCTGCGGCGCGCTGATTGCCTATCATTTTACATGCCGCACGTCCACGAACCCGGCCACCAACCGCTTCAGGCCCGGATTGCGCCGCATTTCTGGGCTTTTGCTGACGATCAGGGATCGAGTTGGCAGGGATTGGCGATGGTTGGTTGGCGGGTGGCGGCGTTGACGGTCGCGTGGTTGGTATGCGTGCCGGCCCAAGCGCAGGCTGCCGGAACGATGCAGGATTGCTTTGTCGATCTCGAACGCGGCACCGCCGCTGAGATCGTGTGCGACTTCCCGTTGCGGCCGTCACCGGTTGAACGCGCCGAACTGGAGACACAAACCAGCGGCTTCCTCAAAGACGTCGTCTGCACGGTTTCGATCCGTATCGACCGCGCGCTCATTGCAGAAGCGGTGGCGACCACCGATTATCTGTTCCAGGCCCCACCGCAACCAACGTCCTGCACGGTGACGCTGGCCGGCAAATCAGGCCCCAACCCCACGCCTGACAAGACAATCCCCATCACCGGCACGTTCGCGCCGAAGGTGACGATCAAGGATGGCATAGCGATCCAGGCAACTCCGGGACTCGCCGAAGTTCAGGGCGTGTCGCGCATTCTGTCGGTACCGGTCGTCGCCTACGTCAACCGCGCGCATTTCCTGCGCGAGGGCATGCTCAAGATCGTCAATGCCTGGATGGTACACATGCGCAACCTGAAGACCAAAGCCGGCTAAACGCCGCCGACGCTTCCGTCGCCGGTACACGTGCCGATTTGGCAAGCCTTATTTTCCAGCGAGCCGGGACAGTCTCTGGTCCGCTTCCGTTGCACCAAGTGCGCGCGCTTTTTCATACCATTCGCGTGCTGCATCGACATCCGGCTTAAGCCCGATGACATTGAGCCTTGCAAGTTCGCTTGCGTCGAAGGTGCCGCCAAGGCTGAGGGCGGCCTGGGCAAGCCCGAGTTCGGCGGCGCGTTGGAAGAATTTCCGAGCCGCATAGATGTTGCCATTCTTAATTTGCTCCTCCCCACTCGAGTAGAGGCTCAACGCGCGCTGACGATCGACGGGAGATATGGAGACCGCAGGAGCCGACGAACGCGTCGTCTGCTCTGTGTCGGTTATTGCCGGCTGAACGGGTTTGAGTGCACTCCCGTTCGACTGCGACCCAGAAGTGCCTTGAGAAGGAATTGCGACGATAATTGTTTTGGCCTCAGCCACCATTGTGTTGGTCCGATCAACCAAAATTACGGTGACATCCCAATGACCCGGTGTTTCCCCAGGTATCGTCAGGGTAAGTCCTTGCAGTCTGTGGAGAGGCACGGCCCAAGCATCCGGCGCAATGACAAAGCTGTTCGACAAGGCAGCATTGGATGGTAGTCCGCGCAACCGAAGGAAGTTGCCGGCACCAAGGACACTTGGCGGTTCCAATCTAATGGGAACGCTGGTTTGCTTGCCTAATTCGAGCTGGATCACAGGCGGAACAATAATCACGGTCTGGGAGGGTTGCTGCGCCATTGCCGAGCCAATGGAGCCCGCTACAATGCCGAAGTACGCTACCAGCCTGACTGCAACCGACACCCGGGCCTGCGACCCATTCCACTTGAGCCACGGTGCATTGCCGAACGTGCATAGACGTGATCGCGCCCCCGCAAACCGGAAACTGCAAACTGCAATCCAGAATCCGCCGAAAATTCGTGTAACTGACATGCCGCCGCTACTATTCAGTTTAGTGTCCCCCTCAGTTTTCGGCTTATCAGTGCTTTTGCTGCTTACTCCATTCCAGAAACTGTTGAAATAGCCGCTCCTGTTCGGCAACGTTCCCTGGTGCTGCCTTTGTGACTTGCCCACGCGCGAACTGCGGATCAATTCCTGGCCTGGGTGACTTTGCGCGCTCTGCCGCTTTGTCCAACAATGTTTGAGCCGCCGCAAACCGCTTCCACCCTGGAATGCTGCCGGCCAGGTTCGTTTCTTTCCAGCCAGGTTGATAAGGCGGAGAGCGCAATTGATCGAAGCGCTCAAATAGATATTCAACAAAACGCAGGCAGCGGCGATAACGATCAGAGTCGGGTCGCCAATTGTAGACCGCAAGCACCGCCGGCACGGATATCGTTTGGACTGGTTCGCCCTTTGCCACAATCAGCGGATAGTCGGCCGATGAAAGCTCGGCCGGTACATAATAGTCTTTAAAAACGTCGGTGAAATCGACAGGTAGAAAATGAAATCCGGGCGACGGCTTCAGCTGTTTGAACAAGTCGTTTGGTTTGGCGACCACATGGATCAGTGCGGCTATCTCACCCTTTTCCATGCCTTCGAGCGCGAGCGCGTTGTTCATAAACAGGCGCTCGACCGCTATACCAAGTCTATCAAAGACTATGCGACCAGTGTAGTTCGCCGCACTGCCCACGGTATTGAAGTTGACCTTTTTGCCGCTGAGGTCCTGGAGCGTTTTTATTTCTGGTCGCGCGTATATGTGCACCTCGCCTTGGAACAAAGGTATCACATATTGTACGCGTTGATCGATATTCGGAATTTTGTCGACAGTCCGAAAATTATCAAGGACGTCGGCATACGTTATGGCCAGATCCACCCCCTTGAGATACACAAGATCGGTGACATTGCCCACAGCTCCATAGCTGACGATCGGGAGGACGCGCAGATTATCACCGTCGTCCAGCACTTTCGCGAGATCGGCAGCGTAGCGCACAAAACTTCCTTCGAGGAGGCCGCCGGCTAGTCCGATTGTCCAGTTATTGATGCGGGCCTCGCGGGTCGTCTCATCGGCCGTTGTTGGTTTTGTCGGAAACGGCTGTGCTTGCCGCGGAGCCGACTGTTTGGTGACCTGCGCAACCTGCTGAGCCTGAGCCTGCGTTGCCAAGCTTCCGAGCTGAGAGATTGCGAGACAGACTGACCATTTCACCCACCAATTCACCGGCTAACTCCCCGACATCGCTCGAAACGCAAATTTTAGATGCTAAAGCGTTTTCCATTTGGATTGGGTCGAGGAAAACGAACTAGTCCTTTGTTTGTCTCATCTTATGCACCAAACCGGTGCCAATTTAGGTTGGAAATTCTCAAGTGGACCCAATGCAGCCCGGCCCCTTGCCTGCAGAATTCAACATAAGCTTGCCCACCGCTTCACGCCACCCTATTCCTCAAGGCTTGGACGAGTGTTAGGGCCGAATCGTGGCGATTGAAGCCGTGACGCAGACGCAGTTGAAGTTTGCCATCTTGACGCCGCATTCCGGTTGGGAAAGCTACGCGGACTTGAACGGCGGCTGCAACTGGCCGCCCGTGTGTGGTAGGTATTGGCGCATGACTTTGCTGGCGATGGCAATATTTGGTCGACGTCTCGCCAGTGGCAACGAATGCTCCCCTCCCTTCAGTCCGTTTCGTGGCCTTGGGGCAAGCCGTGTTTTGTCCCACGGAGCGCGACCCATGATCGAAATCGTCGGGCGTTTGGCAGTCCTGGTCTCTCTGGCGTGCGCGAGCGTCCCGGCAAACGCGCAAGTTCGTGACTATCGTTTGTCGCACCAGTTTGCCGTTGATATCGACGCGCGCGACCGTGCCGCGCACGTGTTTGCGGATGAAGTGAGAAAGCGGGCCACCAACATCACGTTTTCGATTTATGGTAATTCGACGCTCAAGATCCCACCGGCGGAGCAACTCAATGCACTCCTGGATGGCCGGATAGAGCTTGCCATCTATCCCTTGTTCTACGGCTCCAAGCAGATTCCAGAGTTTTCGATCGGATTGTTGCCGGGCATTCCAGCAGATGTACCGAGCGCCAATCGACTGAAGGGCACAGATTTCGACCATCGCCTGCAAGCTATTGCGGAAGAGCATGGGATTCATATTCTTGGGTGGTGGTGGCTTGGCGGGGGCATCGTTAGTCGAACCGCAGATGTTGGTGGCCCGGCAACAGTCAGGGGGCTCCGCGTTCGCGGGGGGGACGATGGATTTGACTTGATGTTGAGCGCCGCCGAAGGCCGGGTTGTGTCCATGGCATCCACTGAGATTGCGGCCAACATGCGCAACGGTGAGCTAGACGTGACGATGACCTCTTTTGAAAGCCTGGTGAGTTTCCGTCTGTTCGAAACTGCCAAGGCGGCGACCGTCGGCGGCTATGGCTTGTGGACGTCTTTCCAGCCGCTGGTGATGTCGAAGGTTGCATGGGACCGATTGAGCGAGCAGGACCAGGAGGCGTTCACTCAAGCCGCCGAGGTGTCCGACGCATACTTTGAGAAAAGTCAAATCGAGGCCGAAAAAACGGCGATCGATGCGTTCACTAAAGCCGGCGCACGTGTGCGCCAGATGTACTTTGAAGAGTATGCCGATTGGCTGCGCCTAGCCAAGGACAGTTCGTGGCGCCGATATCGTGGCCTGGGTCCTCAGGCGTCCAGCTTGTTGAACGCCATGATGCAGAGTCTCATGGACGGTAAGGCCAAAAACTGAACGGGCGAGCCGAAATGGTCTATTCACGACCAACTTCAGCGCGTTAGGAAGCTTGATGGTCGAGCGTTTCTTGCGAACACGTCCTGCCCGTCAATTCTCCGAACTTGTCTATTCCTGTTGTTGGGACATCGATCCGTTGGCCGGGGAACATTGCCAAATCCGGGCGATGCGGCAACGCGTTCGAAGAATGCGGCATGGGCAATCGGAAATAAATGCGCCACCTCTCGATGCCAGCCTTGTTTTTGCCAACTAATAACTTAATCTCCAAAAAGGCTGGAAGACAAACAGTTGGTTTTGCGTACGGGGCATAGCGTATGGGGGAGATGGTTGGAACGGCGTCGCTTGTCGACGCCGCAATGGCGCGGCTGTATGGGCCAGTCCACAGTCAACCGGCCCCATTAACCGGTGCAGCGCTGCAGTCCTATCATCGCACCATCCGTGGGCATGGAGCGCAACTCCTCGCCTTGCACGACGGTGAAATTGCCCGCCTCCTACAAGACGTGCTCCATTCAGTGGACTGTTGCTTGCCGCGGGTTCTCGTGGTGGGGCAAGATTGCGCGGGCAAAACGACGCTTGTTAACAGATTGATCCGGCGCCCGGGATTTCTGCCTTCCGGGCCGCAAGCGAACACCGGCGCGGTGACCAACCTCCATTTTTCGCTCCCTTCCGGACCCCGGCAAGGCGCAAAAGTAACGTTCCTTTCGCGCGAGGAATGGCGAACGCGCGCAGCCCCGCGATCGCTCGAGCAACGTCTGATCGATGCGGCCGCCAGCTTTGAGCATCGGCCGGACCGAGATGGTGGTCGGTTGTTCGGCACCACAATTGAGTGGACCGAGGCACTGCGCGACACGACCAAGCTGGCGTCCTATCTGACAGCCGCCCCTGAGCAACTGGCGCGCCTCGTTCGCTCCGTCGATATTTACTTTG
>JANXYD010000087.1 GCA_025350265.1 Hyphomicrobiaceae bacterium
GCTGCATTAACGGCTGGTCGCCGACGTTTGCTGGCGGCTGGCGCGGGAATTGTATCGGTGTTGGCGATGCCGCCGTTTTTTGCATGGCCGGTGCTGTGGCTGACATTGCCGGTGCTATGCATCCTCATCGACGCGGCAAGGCGCATGCCAGAGCCAACATCCCGGCTGGCGCGATGGCGGAAATGGCCTCTTGGACGCGCCGCTGAAGCCGGCTGGTGGTTCGGATTCGGCTATCATCTGGCTGGCCTGTTCTGGATCGGCGAAGCATTCCTGGTCGAAGCCGATGTGTTCGCGTGGCTGCTGCCGTTCGCGGTAACGCTGCTGCCGGCGGGGTTGGCGCTGTTCACAGCATTGGCGGCCATGGCGACGTGCGTACCAGGCGTCGATGGGGCGATGCGACGCGTCGGCCTGCTGGCGATCGGGTTTGGCGGCACGGAATGGCTGCGCGGGCACATCCTGACCGGCTTTCCGTGGAACGTGCTGGGGACCGCGCTGACGGCACCGGCGGCCCTGCTGCAGAGCGTTGCGGTATTCGGCATCGATGGATTGACCGTGATCGCCGTGCTGATCTTTGCCGGGCCGTTCGCGATGTTGCTGGACGGGGCAAGGGCTGCACCAGCACGCGGGCGGGCCGCGCGGCCGAAGGCGCTGGCGCTGGCAGTGGTGCCGTTGGCGGCGATATGGGCTGGCGGGGCGTGGCGGCTGGCGGCGGTGGATCCGCAAGGAACAGGAATGCGGCCGAAGGTGCGGCTGGTGCAACTGAGCATTCCACAATTGGAACGCATGCAGTCGGCCAATCAGCGGCGCATTTTCGACCAGCACTTGGCGATGTCGCTGACGGCACCTGATGGGCACCTCGACAATGCCGCCGGCATCGATCTGGTGGTGTGGCCGGAAGCCGCCATGCCGTTTGTGCCCTTGGCGCAGCCGGTGGCGCTGGAGGCGATCGGTGCGATGCTACCGCCGGGCACGCAACTGGCCTCCGGCGCGCTGCGCATCGAAGGCGAAGGCGCGCAAGGCGGGCGCAAAGTCTTCAACAGTCTGCTGGTGTTCGACGGCCGGCCTGTCGGCGACGCCACCGCGCGCCTCGTCGCCAGCTATGACAAATCCCATCTCGTACCGTTCGGCGAATATCTCCCGGCGCAGACCCTGCTGGAATCGATTGGCCTCAGTCAGATTACCCGCCAGCGCGGTGGATTCGCCGCAGGAAACGCGCGGCGATTGCCACTCAACATGGCCAAGTTCGGAAAAGTCTTACCGCTCATCTGCTACGAGGTGATCTTTCCGCTGGCTCCAGTTGCCGAGGCCGAACGCCCCGACCTGATCTTGACCGTGACAAACGATGGCTGGTTTGGAAACACCACCGGACCGCGACAGCACTACCATCAGGCGCGCATTCGAGCCGTCGAGCAGGGCGTGCCGATAATTCGCGCTTCCAGCAATGGCATATCGGCCTTACTGGACGGCAAAGGCCGCGAACTCGGCCGCATGGAGCTGAATGCCGTCGGGACTTTAGATGTAACGCCACCACCGGCCTTGTCGAGAACGCTGTACGCCGCGCTCGGAGACAAAATATTTTTAATCTTAATGGCTGGGGTCGCCGTATTTTTAGTCCGAAAACGCTCTGACGCCCCGTAACGCACCACTTGTTAAGCAAAAATTATCCGAAATTCCAACTTCGTGCGGCATGATACGTGCAAGTCTACATCGCAAGGTTGACGCATAAGGCAACCTTCCGTACGTATCCACCAGCGGATGTATGGTCGCGAGGCTAACAACCTTTCAGAAAACCAAGATCATTACGGATGACCCATGGCTAACAGTGACCCTGTCCCCGAAGACGAAGCCGACGAAAAAGGCTCGCGCAAACCAAACCCTGTCGATATTCATGTCGGCGGTCGGGTGCGATTCCGGCGTATGCTGCTGGGCATGAGCCAGGAGAAGCTCGGCGAACGGCTTGGGCTCACATTCCAGCAAGTGCAGAAATATGAAAAGGGTGTCAACCGCATAGGTGCCAGTCGCCTATTCGATTTGTCGCAAGTCCTGCAGGTGCCGATTCAGTTCTTCTACGAAGAAGCGCCTGGTACACTCGAACAATCATCTGCCGAGCATGCCGCTGGCTTTGCCGACCGGAGCGGCCAGTTGCGATTGCTTTTTGATGAGCTTGGCGGACAAATCCTCAGCGGCTTTGCTGAGCATGTCGTCAATCATGCCGCTGACATCTGTATCTATTTCCGAGGCGGCTACCTGGCTCTGCATGGGGACTTCCACACTGCCGCCCACGACAGTGCTTCCGGGGGTGGCGTCTACCAAAGTGTATCCGACGCGCAGTTTGTATAACGTGTTCTTAACCCCTTTTTCTCCGCCCGGTACCGATACGACCCGATTGCCGAAAGTTGAAATTTTTG
>JANXYD010000089.1 GCA_025350265.1 Hyphomicrobiaceae bacterium
GAGGTGTTCCATGAGCATTCCGCGAAGGCTCTACCCGGTCATTGGCGCACATCTAAGTGCGGCGCGTCAGTCGTTGGAACTCACGATCGACGAGGTTGCGCGACGCATGCGCTTGTCGACCGACATTATCGAGGCCGTGGAGCGCGGTGATCTGAGACCGACGCCGATGGAGTTGCAGATCTGGTGCCGGATGGTTCGGTTGCCCATCCACGCAGTGTTCTGGCGGCCGACACTGCATTGACCAATGCGTCTGGTTGAAGCCCCGCACGAAATTACCCGATCTGCGTATATCGCAGCCTGCGTCAAGGACTGTCACCCGCATGGGCGGAGACGCGCGTTGTTCACGCGCGGCTTCGGGGCGCTTCCTTCAAGCGCCGTAGGGCCTGACCCCGCGCCCATCGCGCGGGGTGACGCCCCACTCCTCGTCAATTCATCGGCGCATCACGAGACAGGCCGTCAGAACACGCTATGTACGGCAATCGCGGAAAGGCTTCAATCATGACCGTCATTATACCAGCGGTCATAATTACTGACTCACCGTCTTCCATGGCGTCCACGTCAGTGAAGCGATCCGGCCGGTGTCGGCTCTGAGCTTGTTCCAGGCGATGCAGGTGGCGTCGACAATGGCGTCGTAATCATTGAGCAGTCGCTGCGAGAGGTAGCGCTCCTTGAGATGTTCCCAGACGCGCTCGATTGGGTTCGTTTCGGGAGCGTAAGGTGGCAGCCGGATCGGCGTGATATTGGCCGGGAACGTCAGATCGCCAGCGTTGTGCCAGCCGGCGCCGTCGATGAATAGAGCGACGTGTTCGTCCTGCCGGATCGTCTTGGCGAACCCATCGACGAACACCTGCATGTTGTGCGTGTTCACCTCGGGCAGCACGAGCGCGAAGGCGTTGTCCGTCTCAGCTTCGACGACGCCGTAGAGATAGGCAAACGTATAGCGTTGATCGATCAGGCCCGGCGGACGTTTGCCGCGTGTAAACCAGCGTCGGCAGACGCGACCTTTCTGACCGATGCGCGCCTCGTCTTGAAAGCAGATGCGCAGCCGTTTATCGGAATGTGTAGCTGCAAGTTCATGAAGCAGACCGGGCATTTTTTAAAAAGGCCTCGACGGCCACTGGGTCTTTCTTCGGATGGCTCGGCCGCATCTTCTGTCGCGTGAGGCCGGTCTCCCTCAGGATGCGTCCGATCGAAGTCACGGCGTACGTCACGTCCCATTTCTTCTTCGCAATCTCGGCGAGGTCCTCGCGCGTGTAGGCAGAAAGATGTTCGGCTTCGACGTCGGGGCCCTTGAGCGCGATGTCGTGCAACTCTTGGCGGCGCTCCGCTTCGAGCTTGCGCGGCCGCCCGCTGTGCGGACGATCCTTGAGACCGGCAAAACCTTCGGCATTATAGCGCTTGATCGCGTCCTTGACGGCCTGATCGGTCTGGTCCGTCAAGCGGCCAGCTTCGACGCGCGACACCCCTTCAATAACGAGCGCAATCGCAAGGCCGCGCTTGCGCTCGCGCGGCGTATCCGCAGCAAACGCCATGGCGCGCAACTCCGACGGCGACAATTCGGTGCAGATGAGGATGCGTTTCGGCATGGCGATCTCCGGTGGAACCTACACCGGTAGAATCGATTCGCACCGCCCTGGGGAGAGTCGCAGCAACCACTTGGCTGAATTATTTTGGCCGCTGGTATAAGGTGTCGCTCTCCATCGTGCTGCAATCGATAGCGCAGCTATCGTCGCGCTATGGCCGCGACACCGCGCAGGCCATTCTCGGCGGCTTCAACACCGCCATGACCTACTCAGGCTCTGATCCCGCGACGCTGCTGTTCTTCGAGATGCTGTGCGGCAAGGTGCGCGAGCGCCAGCGCCGCGACCTGCTCACCACCAATCCCCAGGATCAGTACCGCGAGTTCAATCTCGTGAATGCCGACGAGATCAGAACACTTGCGAAGGACGAGACCATCATCGTCTCGACCAACCGCAATCCAGCGCGCATCAAGACGCTCGGTTATTTTGAGAGCCGTCCATTCATGAAAATGGCGGCACTCGGACCGGCAACGCTGAAACTCCATCGCGTTGCTTTGAACGACATCCCGCTCG
>JANXYD010000180.1 GCA_025350265.1 Hyphomicrobiaceae bacterium
GCGCGTCGAGCGGCAGAGCGAGACTGCCTTAGCAAAGATCGAGGTCGCCCGGCGCGATGCGGAACTGGCTGCTCGTCGGATCGAGATCGATCACTTGAATGCGATGCTGGCCAAGCTGCGGCGCGGCAAGTACGGCAGTTCGTCAGAAAAACTCGACGCCGAGATCCGCCAACTCGAGCTGTGGGTCGACGACGCCGAGATCAGTCTTGCGGCCGCCGAAGCCAAAGCCGCCAGCGACGCTGAAGTACAACAGACGCCGGCCAAGCCGCCGCGCAAACCCGCCGTGCGCAAACCGTTACCCGATCATCTGCCGCGCGAGGTCGTGGTGTTGGAACCGGTCATCACGTGCCGGTGCGGCGATCTTTCGTGCCGGACCAAGATCCGCGAAGACGTCACCGAGGTGTTGGAAAAAATCCCCGGCACATTGAAGGTGATCCGATATGTGCGCCCGATCTACGCCTGCCGAGCGTGTCAGCGCATCACGCAGGCGCCAGCGCCCGATCTGCCGATCCTGAAAGGTCGACCTGGTCCGGGGCTCATCTCCTACATCGCTATCGCCAAATACTGCGATGGCTTGCCGCTGTATCGCCTGTCGAAAATGTTCGAGCGTGAGGGCGTCGAGATCAACCGCATGGTGATGGTCGACTGGATGGGCCACCTTGCGTGGTGGATTGATCCCATCGCCGAAATGATCGCACAGCACGTGATGGCCTCACCCGTGATCCATGCTGATGACACGCCGATCAAGGTGCTGTCGCCGGGACGCGGCAGCACGATCACTGGCCGCTTCTGGAACTATGTGGTGGATGAACGGCCGTGGGGCGGAATGCGCGCGCCGGCCGCCAGCTTCCGTTACAGCCCAGATCGCAAAGGCGTGCAGCCGCAAGAACATCTGGCGGCGTTCCAAGGCTTCATGCACTCCGTCGCTTATGCTGGCTACACGGAACTCTACGCTCCGCGCGACGGCACGCCGCCGAAGATCACCCATGTCGCGTGCATGGCGCATGCGCGGCGGTACTTCTTCGACGTGCATGAGACGACCAAATCGAGGATCGCTGCCGAGGCGTTGCGCAGGATTGGTCAGCTTTACGAGATCGAAGCGAGTATCACCGGCAAAACGGCAGCTGAGCGGTTCGCCGTGCGACAGGCTCGCGCCGTGCCTTTGCTGAACGAATTGAAAGCGTGGCTCAAGAGCGAGCGACAGCGATTGTCGAAGAAATCCACGCTGGCCAAAGCGATCCAGTACAGCCTGGGCCGCTGGGATGCGCTCGCGCGCTACGCCAGCGATGGCCGGCTCGCCATTGATAACAATCCGGCCGAGCGAGTCCTCAGGACCATTGCAATGCCTGTTTCATTGTGCACCTCCTTTTCAAGTATCTGAAAACATTGAGATCTGATTTTCGGAGTCGGTCCGACACGGGCGACCTTTTCGTTTCAGTGCGGCGGCGACCGGCTCGGCTTCGAGATCGGCAGAACGGATTTGATGCGGCGCGTCAGGAATGATCTGCTCGCTCTTGAGGATGCCGGCCTTGATGAGTTTGCGAATTTGATGATGGCTGACGCCGAGTTTGGCCGCCGCATCGCGCATCGTCAGCCACTCGCCGTCCTTTTCGGCGGAGCGGTAGCCGTGTATGTCGCGTACGCGGCGGATGTCACCGACACGGCGTGCCGTCCAAGTCTTGTTCTGGCCGGTCGGTATGCCCATACGGTTCAAGGATGCAGCGATGTCCTGATCGGACCAGCGACCCGCCATACTGCGCATGATTGCGATCGCCTCGCCTGCAGTATGACAGCCGTGTTCGCCGGTTTTGGGCTTGCGGATGCGCAGCTCGGAATGCTGGCCACCCCTCCAGTGAACCACGAGAACGATCTCGCCAGCCGCCGCATCGAAGTCGGCGACGATCTCGTTAATCAAAGAGCGCACAAGGCGCTGGCGCGTTCGCATAGTTGTCCTCGGCGCCTTCCAAGTTGCTGAGAGATCATCTGCCAATCCTGAGAAGTCGGGAGGTGCTTCGCCGACCTCAGGTGGTTGCTGACCGTCGAGCCGTTTCCTGCATGCCTCCACGCGCCGCAATGCAGTCTCCCACGCTTTCTCCAACTGCGCGGCGATCAGCCGATTATCGGGATCGCAAGCGGCATAGCGACGTTCGGCAAGCGACGCATCGTATTGGGCTTGGTTCAGCTCCAGCTCGGCGATGCGTCGCCGGTCTCTGTCTTCATCTCTCAGCATTCGCTCGGCCTCCACGGCTGCCTCGATCGCCATCGGTGCCACAGCACGCAGCATCTCGGCTGCGATTGTCGCGTCGATGCGTTTGCCACCGAAGCTCATGCAATACCGCAACCCTAATTGCAGATTCGATTTGTCGCACCTGTAAACCGGGCGGGGGTAGCGACCGGTGTAGGTAACGCTGAGCCGACGGCCGCAGCGCGCACAGCAGATTAAACCAGCCAACAGTGCGCGCCCGCCACGGCCGGACTTCGTGTCGCCGACTCGGCCATAGGCGTTGCCGGCAAGCGCGACCTGATTGCGCTCGTACGCCGCCCAGTCGAGATACCCCACGTGATGATCCTTGATGAACACCTCCCATGTGTCCATCGGCTTGAGATGGCCGTAGCTCTTGCGTGCCCCGGCCGTCGACAATCGCGGTACGCTTTTCGCTCTTTCCGTATGCGTAAGCGCCGGCATAGAAAGGGTTCTTGAGAATCGCGATGACGTTGCGATACCTGATCGGCCGCCAATCTACTGACGTCAATGTTCTGCCGTCGGTGGGATAGGGAAAGTGGATATTCTGCGATGCCATCCACAGCAGCACCTGTCGGGCGCTGCCAAGCTCGCGAAACTTCTGGAAAACGAGCCTGATCACTTCTTGCAGCCGTCGATCCGGATCGAGCCCATGTGCGATCTCTGAGGTTCGGTCGGCGCCATGTGAACTTCGAGTCTGCAATAGATGCGCACGATTTTGGAAGGCGGATTCGCGGCGTCTTCTGGGTTGGTTCCGTGCCCGTTTCGCATCAAAACCGTCGATCGTCGGGTTTCTATTGCGACCCAGTCGATAGAAATTCATCGCCATGCGGTCAGCCAGGATAGGTTGATCCAGATATCACAAAGTTATCTGCTCGGACCGCACGGGATCAGTTGGGACTTGGCGAACCCTCGCCCTGCTGGTCGAGAGCCGCGCTCTGCCTCGCGGGCGACGATCGCTTTCGCCCAGAGGCCAAGCGGCTGATCCTCGCGCAACGGGCAGATCAGGCCCCTGCCGATTGCGGCAGGAGGTAACAGCGTCTACATTATCCTTTAAGCGAGAGCCTTCAGGAGGCCGATCCATGGCGAGTGTGACAATCGAAAACATCGACGAGACGCTGGTACAGCGGCTGGAAGCCCGCGCAGCGGCGCATGGCCGGTCGATAGAGGCCGAGGCAAAGGACATTCTAAGTGCTGCACTTTCTGGCGATACGCCAGATCGCGCGCCCGACAATCTGTATGACGCGATCCGCGCTATCGTCGAGCCGATTGGCGGCATCGAACTTAAACTGGCGCCTCGCCAACCGGTGCGCGACCCGCCGACTTTCGATCTGTAATGATCGTGCTCGACACGAACGTGTTGTCAGAAGTGATGAAGGCGAGACCAGCTGCGGAAGTGGCCGGCTGGATGCTGCGGGAGCGCGGCGACAGACTTTACACGACTGCGGTGTGCGAGGCAGAAATCTACCTGGGCATCGCAATTCTTCCCGATGGCAAGCGCAAGCAAGAGCTGGAGACAGCGGCATCGCGGGTCCTAGTGGCTTGCATCTTCTAAAATGCTGGATACAGGCTTTTTAGCTTCACACGCGCGTCGGTTGAAGTGAAGTGCCAGTTGGCTTTGGCGTTGTGGGTATTGCGGCGGCTCTGCCAAGCTGCCACTTCGTGCGTGAGTTTT
>JANXYD010000215.1 GCA_025350265.1 Hyphomicrobiaceae bacterium
CCGATACCAATGCGCAGGCCGGTAAAGATATAGGGTGCCGCCGACGGGATCATGATGCGCCAGAAGAACTCCAAATGGCTCAAGCGCAGCACCGCCGAGACGTTGCGGTAATCTTGCGGGATGTTACGGATGCCGACCGCCGTGTTGATGATGATCGGCCACACCGCCGTGATGAAAATCACAAAAATCGCCGACGGCGCGCTGTCACGGAATGCCGCCAGCGACAGCGGCAGCCACGCCAATGGCGGCACGGTGCGCAAGACTTGGAATATCGGATCCAGCCCACGCATGGCCCACACGCTCTGGCCAACGACCGCACCCATCAGCACGCCCACGGCCGCAGCGATGGAAAAGCCAATGGCGACGCGCTGCAAGCTGATCAGCACGCGCCAGCCAAGCCCGATATCTTGCGTGCCGTTGACGAAGAACGGAGAGATGATGAGGTCTCTCGCTTCCGCCCAGATGCGCGACGGCGGCGGCAGGGCGGACTTGGCCCCACCGCACGCCAGTTCCCACGCGACAAGCATCAATGCGAGCACCACCAGCGGCGGGATGACAGTGGCAAACAGGCCGCTGATCTTTTGCTTCAGCCGCGACGATCCGGCGGCTTTCTTCGGCAGTGCGATGACTTTCGCTGTCACGGGTGCGGCCGCGGCTTTCGGCGGTTCCGCGATTTGGAAGGCCTCAGGCTTGATCAATACCGCTGACATGGACGTTCTCCGGAAATAGGCGTGATGGCGCACCCGTCGATGCCCGCGCTCAGACGACGGCGCGCTTGATGCCGAGGGATTTCAGATAGGCCGAGGGATCGGCGGGATCGAACACCTTGCCGTCAAAGAACGTCTCGACTCCGCGGCTGTCGCCCGACGGCATGCCTGCGACGCCAAGCGTTTTCGCCGCCTCCAGCCACAGATCGGAGCGGTTGGTTTTGTTGACCAGGGCTTTGATGTCGATGTCGGGCGCAAACTTGCCCCAACGAATGTTTTCGGTGACAAACCAGCTATCGAGGCTCTTCCACGGATACGACACCGCGCCGCCGTCACCCCAGAATTTCATGCCCAACTTGGTGCCCTTCTCGACGCGGCCGCGGCCATAGTTGATGTCGCCCTTCAGGCGGCCGATGATGTCGGGCACGGGCACGTTGAACCACTGGCGGCGGCCGATGATTTCAGCCATTTCATCTTTGTTTTCGGGCTTTTCGCACCACTGCTGGGCTTCCATGACCGCCATCATGATGGACAGAGTTGCCTTCGGGTTGGCATCCACCCAGTCGGCCCGCATGCCCAACACTTTTTCCGGGTGCTTGAACCAGATCTCGCCCGTGGTGGCGGCCGTAAATCCGATATCCTGGTTGACCAGCTGCTCGTTCCACGGTTCGCCGACGCAGAACGCATCCATGGTGCCGACCTTCATGTTGGCGACCATCTGCGGCGGCGGCACCACGATGGTGGCAACGTCCTTGTCGGGATCGATACCGCCGGCCGCCAGCCAATAGCGGATCCACAAATCGTGCGTTCCGCCGGGGAACGTCATGGCGACTTTCACTTCTTTGCCGGACGCCGCCTTTTTCGCAAACGCCTCCTTCAGCGCGGAGCTGTCGGTGCCAACTTTGAGGTCCTTGTATTCATTGGAGACTGAAAGCCCCTGGCAATCCTCGTTGAGGCGCATCAGGCCATACATCGGCAACGGTTGGCTATTCTGCATGACCTTGCCGGTCGAATAGAGGTGCACTTTCGGGCTCAGGAGATGGGCACCGTCGATGCCGTTTGCCTTGGTGCCGAGCGCCATATTATCGCGCGTTGCCCCCCAGGATGCCTGCTTGGCGATATCCATGTCGGGCAGGCCGTACTTGGCAAAGTAGCCCTTTTCCTTGGCGATGACGAGCGGCGCTGCATCAGTCAGCGCGATATAGCCGAGCTTGGTTCCTTTCACTTCCGGGCCAGCACCTTGCGCGAACGCGCCACCTGGGAACGCCGCGCGAACTGCCGACACCAGTGCCGCCGATGCCAACGCGGCCGACGTCCGCTTGAGCAGCGCACGGCGATCGACGGTTTTTTGATCGGCACGCGCGGTCGAGTGCGCGTTGGTGCCTTTTGTCGTGTCGTCCATTCGTAACGTCCCCAAGCTTATGAGTTCTGCGAAGTCGTCGCGCGTACCCCCGATCGGCTACCGCAGGGGTGACAGCGTAAGTGTTCAGGGCAGCTGATTTTCATCGCGATCGAGATGGTGAACCACCAGCAGCTTGCAGAGGTCTTAACAAGAAACTTGCCAGTATTTTTTAAACTGATTTAAATACATAAAATCAATGTTTTAGATGATATTTTTAGCTTACGAATAGCGTGCGGCGCATGCCAAAAAAGAAGGCGGCTGGTGGTTTTTTGTGCGTTGCACAAATGCGCTTGGTGTCGCCGCATTGCAAATCCGCTTGATCAGAGAGCGGCACGTTCGTCAGCTGGTTTCTTTGAAGCCATAGTCCGGGATGCCCTGCTCGTTGCCGTAGTATTTGTAGGGCAGGAACTTGCCGGACATGGTGATCTTCACGCGGTCGCCCTTGGCGTTGGACTCGCGCTCAAAATCGAAATTGAAATCGATGGCCGACATGATGCCGTCGCCGAACTCTTCCTCGATCAGCGCCTTCCAAGCGGGACCGTTGACCATCACCATCTCGTAAAAGCGATACAACAGCGGATCGGTCGGCGGCATGGGGGTACCGGTGCCACGATAAGGCACTTCGTTCAGCATCGCCTCTTCAGACGCTGTCAGACCGAACAATTTGGCGGCCTTCTGGGCGAGAGGCTTGACCAACTTCATCTGGCCGAGCAGCGCGCCAACGATCATCGTCGGTGCCATGCCACCGATTTCGGTCGTGATATGGTTCCAGGTCCAGCCCTTGTCCCGCTTGATGTCGAGAATTTTTTCGGTGAGTTGCTCGCGTCGCATGGCGCATCTCCTGGCAGGTTGCTGGTTGGCAAGTTGCGAAGCGGCTGGCCACGACAGCGGTGCCGCGAGCGCGTTGCACACCATCCTCGTCCGCGCGCGTCGAAACGTAAAGCGGTGCGCTGCCGCATTTCTGGGCGAACTGGCGCGACCGTATGCAATGTCCAAAAGGTGTGCTTGGAGCGCCGCGTGGCGCACACGGAAGCCGTCGTCATGACGAGGCGCTCAGCAGCACCAAGACGGCAACGGTGGCGCGTTCACCAAACGCCACGGCATCGCTGGCCTCGTATGGTATGAGCATCAGCGCGATGTCAACGCGGCGATCGACGATCCACAACGCCGGTAACGTCGCCAGACGCGAAAGTCGACGGCTCACGTTCCGAAGTGAAGCCGCAGCCCCATAAATGCTGGCGTTGTTTCACGCTCCACGACGAGCGCCGCTTAGATGCAGGGTGCAAGCGAGGATCAGTACCGAAAGTTTAATCCGAGTTTGAAGGTGTCCGCGTAAAGCTTGAGCGTCGGCGGCGTGCCTGCGAAATCGGCCGCCGCGGGCGTGAACGTACCGAGATTGTAGTGAAGATACTCGCCCTTCAGGGACAAATGGTTGACCAGCAGGAATTCTGCGCCCGTCCCGAGAACCAGCCCGCTGCTCGAATGCGAAGATGCTCCACCGAGCAGTGTACTGCCCGTGATTGCATCTTGCTGCTTCCATTCAGTTGCAGCCCACCCAAGGCCGCCCGTTAAATAGATCATCGCAGTCGGGGTGCCGAGCCAGCCGATACGAGCACGGACCGACCCGAGGTCTTTTATCTTGTGCCCACATTCCAAACTCGGATCAGGACAGGAGATATTCCCTTTCACTCCGGAAGCCAGATAGTCGCCCTCGATTCCGAACACGACGTGACGAAGTTGGTGATTGTAACCAACTTGAACGCCCAACAATCCACCGCTGCCAGCATCGAAGAAATCGGGGCTACCGGTATTCGTCCAGGTGTCATTGGACGTCGCCGTTCCAATGCTGAGACCTGCATAGATCCCTGTCCAATCGTCAGCAAAAACGGGAGAATAACCCACCATGAACGCCGTCGCTGCAGCAAAGATCGAGCGTAAAGTCACTGAAGCACCTTTTTGTGATCTAACCAGATTATGTTGAAACGCGGACAGCTTTTACCGACCGAATACTCGATGACACGAGGGTAATGGCATCGTGCACCGCGCGCTCCGGTTACTTCACAAAGCTGAGGAACGAGGCCAGCGCTTCTATTTCCTCAGGCTCGAGATGCTTGGCGATTTCCGGCATCGGTTGCATGGCGGCCAGATGATAGCCCTGTCCCCACTGCGCCAACTTTCGTCTCAGATATCGGTATGACAAGCCGCCGAGGCGTGGCATTTCGCGTACGCCTTCCGCATTCGGCCCATGGCACGCTATGCACGACGGAATATTACCGCTCGGGTTGCCATCTTTGAATAAAGCCCGTCCGATTTCAGCGCGCGTCGCATCGCCGTCATTGGCGGGCTCCGGCGCAATCGATGAGAAGTACGCGGCGAGTTCTGCCGCATCTCTTGCATCCAGCAACGCTGCCGCACCCCACATGAATTGTTGGGAATTTGGGTTGTCGCGCGTATGGGCGCGAAAACTCACCAGTTGGTTTTCGATATAAAGGCGTGTTTGCCCAGCCAGTCGAGGCGCTGTTGCGAACCCTTGCCCCAACTGTCCATGGCACCAGGCGCAGTCCCTGGTAGCCATTTCTTCTCCGAGGCTCATCCCCTCAAAGCCGCCCGCAAAAGCTGCATTGGAAACAGCCATGAACACGACCAAGGCAACCGTTGATTTTATCAGATTCATGGATGAGCTCGATTGAAAAAGTCTATTTGAGCGTACTCAGATACGCGGCGACCGCCGTGATTTGCTGCTTGCTCATACTGTTGGCCACGGGCAGCATCACAGCCGAGGTGTCTGGATGCGCATGGTCCTGGCCACGATCTTTGGACCAGTTGATCAATCCCCGAACAGTGTAACCGTACAATTGCCCCGCCAACCGTGGATTGGTACCGGCACCTTTGGCATCGGGGGCATGACACGCAGCGCAAGCCGGTACGTTCGCCTCGGGGACGCCCTCTTCGTAGATCTTCTTGCCGAGAGCCACGTGCTCGGTCGGCGCGCCACCAAACGGGCGCGGGTTGAGTTTTCCGAATCTGGTCGCCAGCGCGAGCCGCATGGCCTGGCTTACTGCGTGCACGCGCGCCATTTTCATTTCGAAGGTGTTGCCGCGCCGGCCGTCGGTGAAGGCACGAAGCTGGTTCACGAAATATTCGGACTGTTGCCCCGCAAGGCGGGGCATTGTGTAGTACCCGCGGTATCCTTGGCCGGACGGACCATGGCAGTATCCGCAATACTGCGCCTTTGCTTCGAACGCGCCTCGGCTGGCAATATTGGTTCGAACGTCATCAGCCAGCACCGTTCTCACATCCGCACTGGCTGCGAACAACAGCAGGATTGGCAATCCCCACGACTTCGCTATGACCTTCATATTCATACCCTCGCGGCTCGCTATGGATGTCTTGGCCCAGGATGAAGTTTGCTTCGTCCCCTTGGCGCGCAAAACAATAAGAGCCGAAACCTTTTTTACACCAACAGCGTGACCTAGCCCTTGATGCCTCGCCCACGCAGTTAACATCGACCAGCTGATATAAAACGTGTGTCCTGCTGATTGCAGATAGGTTCTCTAGAATGCAGTCCACACATAAGAGTAGATCGTATTGTTGTCTGATGCCTTGTGCGTAACACCGTCACTATCGACAAAAGAACGTTCCCCATCGAACTTCGAGTATGCAGTGTATTGCAATCCGACACGCATATTCAACCAAGGCCAAGCCGTCAAATTGCCTCTGCTGAAAGGCATCCAGGCGACTTCTCCGATCCAACCAGCCGAGTTTGGTGATCCGGTATTTGTCCCATACAGAGTGGCATCTGCCGTTCCGTGCATATTGAAATAGCTACCCGTAAAGGCAAACTTGTTGCCTTTCAGCAGAGGCAATTTGACGGCTTGGCCTTGGTTGAATATGCG
>JANXYD010000220.1 GCA_025350265.1 Hyphomicrobiaceae bacterium
CGCCTTGAACGCCTATCTGCTGGCTGACCGCGCGACGTGGGCAAACTTCAAAAATCGTCAACAATTGACGCTGCGGGCCGACCACGATCCCGCGTTGTTCAATCCCTACAGTTCGCTGCTGGTCAATCCAGGTAAGGGCGCGCACATCCACGCGGCGGACGCGAAAATCTGGCACGATTGGCTGCGCTCGGCTGCTGGCCGGCAGGCGATCACGTCGTATAAGATCGATGGCGAACAGCT
Source organism: Hyphomicrobiaceae bacterium (assembly GCA_025350265.1). Classification (GTDB taxonomy): domain Bacteria; phylum Pseudomonadota; class Alphaproteobacteria; order Rhizobiales; family Hyphomicrobiaceae; genus JABFRJ01. The sequence goes on from JANXYD010000220.1 coordinate 241, forward strand.
ATTCTTCATCACCGAAACATCGCCCAGCAGATGAAACGCTGCCCGTCCTCCAGGCTCGACGGAGGGCCCGTCGCATGGATCAGCTAGGGCGGGCTGCGGCGTTGGCCATCCGATTGATCATAGAAGGCGACGCGGACCTATACGCGGCCGTGCGCACATCGTTGACCGTCAGCGTGACTGCGACGTTGGTGGCGTTCTCAATCGGCGCGCCGCTCGGCGCATTGCTGGCGCTGCGCAATTTCGCGGCACGCAGGCCGCTGCTGATCGCGGTCAACGCGGCTCTGGGGTTGCCGCCGGTGGTGATCGGGCTGGTCGTCTACCTGCTGCTCTCGCATGCGGGTCCATTTGGCAGCTTGAACCTGTTGTTTACGACGCGGGCAATGATATCAGCGCAGATTCTGCTGACGTTGCCGATCGTCGTCGCGCTGGCGCACCGGGCGACGGAAACCTCGTGGCGCGACTACGGCGATGCGCTGCGCATGGATGGCACCAGGACCGCGCGCAGCATAGCGTTTCTGCTGACGGTGGAAGGTGGTGCCTTGGTCACGACGTTCCTGGCGGCTTTTGGTCGCGCTATCTCGGAAGTCGGCGCGATCATGATCGTCGGCGGCAACATACGCGGCCACACGCGCACGCTTACAACGGCCGTGGTGCTCGAAACCTCCAAGGGCGACTTGGCGCTGGCGTTGGCGCTCGGTCTCATACTCGTCGCCCTCACCCTGCTCGTCAGCGCTAGTGCCTTCCTGTTGCACGAGCGCACGGCAATTCGCTGAAAAACGACGCGGATTCCGATCACTTCGCCGTCCAAACCGCCTCGGCGCTGCCCTTGGAGCCGGTCATCGTCAAGCGAAGCTCTTTGCCCAGCAGGTCCTTGGCGTCGACGGTCTTGGCTAAATCGACGACAAACTGAGCATGCCCTTTCGCATCCGGTGTGGCGCGCGTGGGCAACGGCACAAACAGCCCCTCGGGTGCCTCGATGAACAGATCGGTGTCCTCAGCGCCGACGCCGAAATCGATATCGAACGTCAGTTGCGGTGGCACCGCTGCAACCGATCCCTTGACGGCGACGAGCTTCGGGTCCAGGGCGCGCGCCTGACCTGGCGCACGAGGCACTGCCTCAAGGGCTGCGGCATCGGCCGCCGAAGCGCCATGGCATGTGCCCGCCAGCTTCAACTCCACCGGCACACAGATGTTCTTGCAGATGCCGAAGCTGATTGTGGTGACGGCCGAGATCGGGCGGCTGACGTCGGTTGGCTCGATGCGAATTGGTAATACCAGCGACGTCTTGTAGCCAATGGCTTCGCCACCCTGATCGGGCAGCCGGTGCGGCACTGGATACAGGACGGTGGCAGTCGCGATGTTGCTGGCCTCCGCCCAATCGAACGATGGTGCGACACCCGCGTCGCCCGGCATCCGCCAATAGGTTTTCCATCCCGCGTCCAGTTGCATTTCCAGGAACGCGAATGCCGGGCTGTCGTAGGTCGTCGGCGCGCACCAGTTCAGCCGCACACGGCTGTTGGCTGACGTGATCCAGCCGTCGGCGGCCACCGCCGGGGTGCCGGTCGCGACGACAACTGCGGCAGCACGCAGCGCGCGCGCGCAAAATTTCAAACCAGACATGGCAGCCTTCATTTGAGGACGAAACGATGCGCAACAGATAGCCAAGTGCCCGGCCACCGGCAAATCAACGATGATCACGAATGCGCGGCACAGCCGTGGCGGTCAGCCCAGCCGCAACGTCAATATGGTCCAGCCGACCAGGTCTTGGCGCTTGTCGAGCACAAAGCCGGCGCTGCGGTAGTTCGCGAACACTTCCGCCGCCTGCGTGACCAGTAACCCGGACAGCACCACCCGTCCATCGGGTGCCAACGCGCCGCGCAGGGTGGGCGCCAGTTCGATCAACGGCCGCGCCAGGATATTGGCGATGATCAAGTCGAAAGGTGCGCCGCCACGCAAAACAGGATGCTCAAGCCCAGTTGCAGTGACGAACCGGATGCGGCGGCCGACGCGATTGATGCGCGCATTTTCCGCCGCGACACCCGTGGCGATCGCGTCGATATCGCTGGCCATGATCTCGGCGCGCGGCAGCACGCGAGCGGCCGCAATCGCCAGCACACCCGACCCACACCCCAGATCGAGCACGCGGCCGAACGTCCGCTGCCGCGTCAATCGGTCGATCGCCAGCAGGCAGCCGAGCGTCGTCGCGTGGTGCGCAGTACCGAACGCTTCGCCAGCATCGATCTCGATCGTGCCGGGGCCATAGCCCACCTTGTCCCGATCGTGGCTACCGTGAATGGTGAAACGCCCGGCACTGATGGGCGGCAGGGCTGCTTGCGAAACCGTCACCCAGTTCTCGTCCGGCACCGGCTCGACGACCGGCGCGCCAATGCCGGGCTTGCCGATGTCGCGCAGCGCCTCGGCCAGGCCATCCATGTCCGGCAAGGCATCGAAATAGGCTTCGACGCGTTGCGCGGGCGCGCCATCCTCGAACACCGTCACCGCGTGCGGCGGCGGCACCAGTGCCTCCTCCAGGAAGCCAGCAACCGAACGTGCCGCGTCATAATCGGGGCAACTGATGATGATCTTGATTTGCATCATGGGGCCTTGGCGTCCAGCGTCGAAGCAGATGCGGCGGGGTCGAATTCCTGCCCGCTACGCGCGTCGGTGTCCGGCAGGTTGTCGAGATAGGCATCCCACAGCACATCGATGTGCTTGGCGGCCGCCGCCGGCGACAGCGTATCGAGCGTGCCATCAGGCAGCTGACGGACGATACCGTCGTCGATCAGCCGCTTCAGCGCGTCGTCGATATCGTAGTTGGCGTCGATGCCGAAGGTCTGCTTCAGGTAGCGTTCGATTGCCGCGTCGATCTCGTCGAGGTCGCGAATAGTCGCCGGCTCCTTGGCGAGCACGCTGTAGAGCAGAAACTCTTCCTTTACGTCCTCCTCGGCGGCACGATCAGCCAGCAACGTCAACACGCCGCGATTGTCAGCCATGGCGTGAAAATACAGGTTTTGTGCCATTTTCATCAGATATTTGTTGCGCTGCCCGATAAAGTTGGCGATCTGCCGCGCGGCCACCCCGCCAAAGGCCACCGCAGCCCCGGCCATGCCGAATGGCGTCGCCGCCACCGCCAGCTTACTCACCACGCCGGCCACGCCCATGCCGACGCCGCCACTGGCGGTCACGCCGAATTTCAGCTTGTCGGCGAAGCGGAACTTGATCTCGGTGTTAGGAAAGATCATTTCGAGGTCAGAGTGCGGAATGTTCTTGAACAGCTTCAAATAGATGTAATCGGAGTTGATGCTGGGCGGCAGCGATCGGCGCAGCTTCGTCACCAGCTTCTCGGCGGTCCGGCGTTCACATTTGAGCTGCGCCATCACTTCGGCGACGCGCACGTCGAACGGCTTCAACTTGAACAGCACGCACAGCCGCGTGAACACCGGCAGGTCGAACGTCTGCTTGCTGAGATACAATTGTTTGACGTGACGCCGCGTTTCGGTTCGCGTCGTCGAGCCGCGATAAAAAATGGCCACCTCGTCGAAGATCGACATGTCCACCTGCAAATCGAGTCCGTAGAACGAACCTTGCGCCAGGATCTCGACCTGGCTGGGGTGGATTTCGGTGAAGTTGGCATTGATCAGCAGCGTGCGCACTTGCTCGACGAACTGCGCCTGCATGGCGATGCGCTCGCCACCGGTGAATTTGCGCGTGATCAACAGGTCGCTATCTGGGCTGAAGGGCTCGTAGGTCTGTTCGAGTTCAAGCAATCGGGCAACGTAAAGCTGATGCCGCCAGAAATCGAGATAACGGAAGAACCGCCGCGCTTCGGCTGCCTGCCCCGCCGGCCAAAGGTTTGGAGCCGTCAGTCGGTCGATCAGCGCGTGCCGCGTCAGTGGCAAGAACTTCTCGCGACTGTCCGTGAGCCGCGACGCGCCGACGCTCGCTGTGGGTATCGGCGCGACCGGCACCGGCCGCACGGCCGCTGCCGAGCCACCGCTCGCCGGCGCCGGATCGGTGCCGCGCGGCGCTGTCATGCCCGATCCGATCACCCCCACCGACATGCCGCCCCTGCTCCGCCGTTACCTTGAAGTTATCACGCCTACCGCCTCCATGGCATGGATGCGGCCGGGCTCCAACTCTGGCACCGGGAGGGGATGGAAATTGCGGCGGAAACGCTTGAGCAAGTATCAGCGCCGGTGGCAATCAGCGAGAGACGCGTGGTGCCGAGCGGAACTTTCGCACTTCCTGTTCGACATTGGACGCCAGGCGCAGGTCGAGCATTGTCAGCTTGACCGGACGCGGCCTGGACATCGTCGGAATTGCCACGCGCGGCGACGACGGCTGTTCGAGTTCGGTGGCCACGACCATCGACGCGCGCGGAGGCGGTGCTGCGACCGGGATTGAGGCGGCGACGGCGAGTGGCGGGGTATCGTTTGCCGCTAGCCTAGTCGTGCCAGCGCTGGTGCCGGTGGTCGCGGCATCCATGCTTGCGAACTGGCCAACATAACCCTTCACAGGCGGATAGTTGCGGCCGTGTTTGTAGGTGGCTTCAGCCTTGCTCGGAGCTTCCAGCACCTTGACGTGCACAGTCGCGACGCCGCGGCCTATAAAGCCGAATTTTTCCGCTGCCGCGCGCGACAAATCCAGCTTGCGGTCGCCCCAGTAGGGGCCGGCGTTATTGACGCGGATGACCAGCGCCTTGCGGCTATCGGGATGCCAGACCAGCAATTTGGTGCCGTCCGGGTAGATCGGGCTGGCCGCATTGTCCGGTCGATCGGAACGGAAATACTCGCCCGACGACGTCACGTTACTTGGATTATAGCGGTCGCGCTTGGGATCATCGTAGAACGACGCCTTCAGCTTCGTCGTCACGCCAATCAGATTGCGCGTTTCATCGAGCGATTTGACGGTGTGACAGGTGCCGTGAAAGCAATACTGGTGGCCGGGCGTTTTGGCACTGCTGGGACTGACTGCGGCGAAACTCGGCAAAGCAATGCCGGCGGCAACTGCCACCCTGAACGTGAAACCCATAAAATGAACTCCTTTGAACCCGGCCGTGGCAGTACAGACCGTCTCGTTGAACGCCCGGGGTGCCGCAAAAGTTCGCGCGGCCCTCGCG
>JANXYD010000280.1 GCA_025350265.1 Hyphomicrobiaceae bacterium
GGGCATCGCGTGCGGATCTGATCCCTGACCTTGGAGCTGCGCCTGATGCACTTCCGGCAGGACCTGATGCGTCGTGTCGAGCGCGTCAACGCGGTCGAGCACGTGCTGCATGGCATGCTGCATCGTTTCCAGGGCTTCGGCGGTCTCGGCTTCGCCGCGCCGGCGCTCGTCGATGAAGCTCGCAAGCAGGTCCTGCAGGGCGCAGAGCCGTTCGGTCGAATCTGCGTGGGCCGCTTGCACCAATTCGAGATGCTCGGATGCGAACGCGCTGACCGCTGGCATGGCTGCGGCCGCATGCGGCACCGGCGCCGGCATCTCGGCAATCATCCGTGCGGCTGTCTTTTCCGCGGCCTGCTCGGCGAAATGCGACAAATCGGCTTCCGTGGGCACGAGGTTGCCAAACAGTCGCACGACCTGCTCGTCGGTCAATTGATGACCAAGCTCGCTCAGCTGGGCCTCGATGGAGTCCAGACGGGCGAGTTGAATCTGGGTCTCTTCCAGGCGGCTGGTCAGCTCGGCGATATGCGCTTCGACAAGGCGCAAGCCTTCGACATCGGACCGCGTCGCGACATCACTGAGCGCCGTGCTCCAGCGCTCTTCCAATTGATCGAAGCGACGACCAAGATCCGCCAGAGAGTTTTCTGGCCTGAGGTCCGCCAGCGACTGCTCGACGCGGGCAGCGATGTCGTTCAGGCGTTGGTCCAGCCACTCCCGCTCGATCTGCTCTTTCACAAGCACAGGTGCGGCCTCGGCAAGCGGGGCAACTTCAGGCTGCACGAGTGAAAGCACCGTCGGCTCAGGGCGCAAATACTCGTGACTTTGCTGCCGCGACCGCAGACCGTCCTCGACGGCGTCGTAAAGTTTCGTCAGGGCTTCAGCGGCTTGGTTATCCCAAGGTTCATCACCGCCCTGCGGCATCGCAGGCGCTGCCGGCTTGATAGCGGCGGCGGCCAGCGCAGCTGGCTGATCGGTATCTGCTTTCAGATCCACCGCCCGGATGGGGCTCTCGGGGCGTGCCCAATTCGTCGAAGTATTGGGCATTACGGCTGATTTCAGGGCTGGCGGCGACGTCAAGAATGCAGCGCGCGAGGGATCTGACCAACTCGGAACGGCAACCGGGTCTGCGTCGGCGTGAATGTGGCTTTCGGCGTCGTCATGATGACGAGCAGGGCTGTGGAACGCGTGCCCGGCGGGAGCAGCCTGGCAGGGAGCCGCAGCCGGCGCCTCCAGCGACGTGGCACGGACTTCGATGGGGCCAACCTGGGCCTGGCTGCTCGGCGCAACCGCCGGCTCGGCTGCTTCGGGTTGACGGGCGTGATCCGATTCGGCGATTCGCTGGGCCAGGGACGCGACGCCGTCCTCCAGCCGCTCGAGATCGGCGGAGAATTCCTTCGGCAATGCCGCTTTCAAAGTTTCAGTCTGCCCGCCGAGACGCGACAACCGCTCGTGCATGTCGCGCAGAACGACGCTGTGGCGCCGGTCAGCATCCGCGATTTGATCGGAAAGTTGCTGCAGAAAACCCTTGAGGTCGTCGGCCTTGCAACCGGGCACGCCACGCCCCACAACGGAGCCGTTACCGGCGCCGATACCAGGATCGATTTCCGAACGACGTTGCTCGAGTGCCGCCATGTTGTTCCCCGTCAGCCACGTTGGGCCAAAGACACGATCCGCGCGTCGAAACTGGCAGCTCGGTCCCTTGCGGGGGGCTTAGTCGGGTCCGACCCGTTCACCCAGTGCCACCATCGACGTCAATGCAATGCCCCGACGCGGCACGAAAAAGGACAACCTGCCGAACCTTCGCAGGCCCTCGTAAAATTTCAGTTAACGGTGGTTTACGATTGGCACAAAGATTGAGGCGGATATCATTGCCAGCAGCGCGTCGACCACCCATATTGGCTGCCAAAGCCAGTTGGTCGCGCACTACGGAGTGGCCCTATGCCCCGATTTTCATCTTTGATCGCCGGTTCCTCGCTGGTTTTGGCCGTTTCGGCACTTGTTCCAGCTTGTCCCCAAGTTCAAGCGGCGCCGCCAACCGAGCCAGACCGCCAGGGCCGCTACATCATGCAGCCGGTGGATGGCGGCGTGCTGCGCATGGACAGCGAATCCGGCGCCATGTCGTTGTGTGTCAAACGCGGCTCACCCAGCGTATCAACCCGCCCCCTGTGGTCATACTGCACCTGCCCCATCAACGCCGTGTTCTCATCAATCGGCAGTGCGCCGGCAAGCCAGCCATTCCAGCCGATCGTGCGAATCGAATCCGCATGTGACTGCGCAAATTTCCAACCCGCCGCAACACCAACCGAAAGCGACGATGCGTTCCGCCGCTCCTTGAGCCAAGTCGATCGCAACTCACGCGCCTTTTTATCGGCGCATATTTTCGCCGACGTGTCGCGCAGGACCGGAACGTTTGTCGTGGCTCCGCCGGGTGGAGACATGGGCGGCGGCGCGTCGCGCAAACACAAACTCAGCGCGTGCGTCAGTGCTTCTGTGTACACGCTGTCACGCATCGGATCGCTGCGGTCAATCAGTGTCGTGCGAAATCCGATCGCCAGATTCGTCGCTCCCGTATCCCCCGCGGCGCGCACCGTCGCGAGCGACAGCTGAAAGTTCGCCAGTGCAAACGCGCGCCAATCACTTTGGTATGCGCTCAGCGGAATTGAGATTCTCGGAAAGATCGACCAGAGCGTTGCGCCAATCGCCACACCCGATTGCATCCGCCCGGTGGAATCGACACCGTTCAATAAACTCGCCGCCAAATCACTCGGCGTCGTTGGGCGCGTCACCTTCCCCGGCGATAATCCCAAGAAACTCAGCGCCGGTGATTCCGGAACTGCGAATGCCGGTAACACATCGGCGGGAGGCACGCTTGTCTTTGTTGCCTGAGCATGCGCCGCACTGCCCACACTCATCATCGCCAGCACTCCCATCGTGAGCGTCAGCGCCCACCGCACACCGTATTGTTGTCCCCGCATCATCGCGGTGTCTCCCCTATGAAAGCGTGACGACCGGATCCCATTCGCTTACCCCATCACTGTCGCAGATCCCCGTGCCGCGTGGCGGCGAACAACCGAGTGTCACGCCGCGTTGCGATAACACAACTTGTGTGCTCCACTCCGTATGCGGATTTCCGCCCATCAGGATCGCAAAACTCAACTGCGTTCCAGCGGGAAATGGTCCGTGCGGCTTGGCC
>JANXYD010000299.1 GCA_025350265.1 Hyphomicrobiaceae bacterium
TGGGGAGAGGGTTGGGGTGAGGGGCGGCCGCGCATTCGGCTGCTCATCTGAAGCTATGACCATTTCCCCGTGATGCCTGAAGCGGCATCACGGGGGAAGGAAGATTACTGCCTCAACTTATTGAACTCCACCGCCGTGCCGGTTTTAGCTTCGGGCGGATAGATGATTGGTTGCGCGCCCACGCCTTTGAACTGATCGATACCGTTGCCCTTCACGCCGCTGAACTGCACGGTAATCATGCGGTCCTTATCCCATTCACCGTCGGCACCGAACTTGACCGGACCGATGAACGTGTCGTGCGTCTTGGTGCGCAGATAGTCGGCGATTTTCGCGTCGTCCACGCCGCCCGTGGCTGTGATGGCCTGCCCGAGCAGATCGATATAGGCATACGCATAGGGTCCCATGTAGTAGCCAAGCGGATCGACGCCTTCGGCACTCGCGCGAGCCTGATATTTGGTCAGGAACGCCTCGATACCGGGCGTCATGAACTTCGGTACCGGCAGCCAGAAGTCATAGTTGATGATGCCGTTCAGGGCCTCACCAAGCTTGGTCTTGAACACGGTCGCCTGCAGCCCGACCATGCCGCCGCCGAACGCGCGCACCTGGATATTCTGCTCCTTGGCCGCCAGCACCATGCCGACGCTATCGAGCGGGTACGAGCCGACGAAGATCAGTTCCGGCCCGGTTGCCATCACCGCGCGCAGGATCGGCGCGAAGTCTGTCGTGGCCGGCGGGTAGGTCTTGTCATAGACGATCTCAAGGCCGAGGGCCTTGGCGTTGGCGCGGGCGCCGTCCGCCGCATTGCGCGAGAACTCGGCGTCAGCCGCTACGATGGCGATCTTTTTTGGTTTCGGCTCGAAGGCCATGACCGCTTCGAAGTATGGCTTGGAGATCGCGGCGTTCGGGTCCTGGCCTGCGGGGGTAAACTCGAAGAAGCGATCGTACTTGAACTTGCCGTTTACGCCGATGCCATAGAGGCCGAGGAACGTCTTTTTGCGCTGCATGACCACGGGCAGAGCCGGGGCAAGCATGTTCGTGGCATAGCCGCCGACCACCAGGTCGACTTTATCGACATCGAGCAGCTTGGTGTAAATGCCAGGCACGGTCGAGGGGTTGGACTGGTCGTCATAGTTGATCAACTGCACCTTGCGACCGAGCAGGCCGCCCTTGGCGTTGATATCCTCTTCCCAGATCTTCATGGCCAACAGCGCTGATTTGCCGTTCGCGCCGAGCGGCCCGGTCAACGCCATGCCAAAGCCGATTTTGATCGGGTCGTCAGCCATGGCGGGTGCGAACGCCGCGCACAGACTGGCGACGGCTAAGGTCATCGCCCCCAGTACGCCACGACGATTGGGTATGTCTGACATTCTCGTTCCTCCCTCGATTGTTGATGCTTGTGGGGCATTGTAGGCGCAGGCTAGCGTCGAGCGCTAGTGTGATGATGAGACAGTGTGATGATGAGACCGAACGCGACGGTCGCTGTGGTGGCAACGGCTGCCCATTCAACGATCAGCGCAATTGAAACTGCGTCACATTCCACCACCCGTCTGCATTGACGGCGTGACGCGGGCGCGTCACAGTTGCCTGCCGCTCAGCGTTTAAACTGCTGCGGCTCGCTTGGTTCGCGACCATACGGAGTGCCCATCCTTCATGCTCGCCTACTCGATTCGTCGAATCTTCGAAGCGCTGATTGTGATGATAACAGTCGCGGCATTGGCATTCGTGCTGTTCCGCTTCGTCGGCGATCCCGTCAATCAGCTCGTCGGCCAGGACGCGACGCTGGCCGAGCGCGATCTCATCCGCAAAGAGTTGGGCCTCGACGATCCTGTGCCGGTACAGTTTGCGCGCTTCGTGTGGAAAGCGGCACATCTCGATTTCGGCATGTCCTATCAGGTCAAGCAGCCGGTGGCGACGGTGTTCGCCGCGCGCTTCCCAGCGACCTTCGAACTGGCCATGACGGCCGCCCTGTTTGCGACGCTGATCGGCATTCCGATGGGGGTTTATACCGGCATTCATCGCGACAGCTTCCTCTCCAAAACATTCCTGACGCTCAGCCTGATCGGCATTTCTCTGCCGACGTTTCTGATCGGCATCCTGCTGATCTGGGTGTTTTCGACCCGGTTGGGCTGGCTTCCATCGTTTGGTCGCGGTGATACGGTCGATCTCGGTTTTTGGAGAACCGGCTTTCTGACGCGCGATGGATGGGCGCATTTGATTTTGCCCGCAGTCACGCTGGGACTGTTCCAATTGACGCTGATTACACGTTTGGTGCGGTCGCAGATGCTTGAAGTTCTGCGTGCCGACTACATCAAGTTCGCTCGCGCGCGTGGCCTTACCGATCGAGCCGTCAATTTCGGGCACGCGCTGAAGAACACGCTCATTCCTGTAATAACCGTGATTGGGCTGCAGGTGGGATCGATCATCGCGTTCGCGTTGATAACGGAGTTCGTGTTTCAGTGGCCTGGAATGGGACTGCTGTTCCTCCAGTCAGTGCAGAGCGCCGATATTCCGGTCATGAGTGCCTATCTGTTTCTGGTCGCGTTCATGTTCGTTGCGATCAATTTCGTCGTGGATCTGTTGTATGTGTGGGTAGACCCGCGCATCCGCATCCTCGGTAGCTCCTGATGCCCTTGCGTGCGTCGAAGCCATCCGCGAGCGCCATACCCGTGCCACCACAGGACCGTTGGAAACGATTTTTCGACAGCGATATGCTGCATGCCTTCGTGCGATCTCCGCTCGTGATGCTTGCGGCGTTGATCGCATTTATCTTGGTCGCATTGGCATTTTTGGCACCGTGGCTGGCACCTCACGACCCCTATGATCTCAAGTCGCTAAACCTCATGGATAGCGAAAACCCGCCGAGCTGGGTCAAAGGCGGAGATCCCAGGTTCTGGCTAGGGACCGACGATCAGGGGCGCGATATCTTTTCGACCATCCTTTACGGCATGCGATCGTCGGTGTTGATTTCGATGTCGGCGGTCGGTTTGGCGCTGTTGATGGGGGTGTCGTTGGGCTTGATCGCGGGCTATCGTGGCGGTTGGGTCGATACCGTGATCATGCGCATCGCTGATATCCAGCTCACCTTTCCGTCCATTCTCACAGCGCTCCTGGTCGACGGCATCGCACAGGCGGTGTTGAAGGGCTCGCAGCTCGGCAACAGCCATTATCTTATTCTCGTGGTGGCCATCGGGCTTTCCTATTGGGTGCAATATGCACGCACGGTCCGCGGCGTGGCGATGGTGGAGCGCAACAAGGAATATGTGCAAGCGGCGCGGTTGATCGGACTTTCGTCGCGCAAAATCATGTTCAGCCATGTGCTGCCGAACGTGCTGTCGCCGGTGCTGGTGCTCGCGACGATCAATCTGGCGCTGGCGATCATCACCGAGGCCACGCTGTCGTTCCTGGGCGTCGGGTTACCGTCGTCGGAGCCGTCGCTCGGCACGATGATCCAGATAGGCAACAAATTTCTATTGTCGGGAAGCTGGTGGATGGTGGCGTTTCCGGGTGCCACGCTGGCGCTACTCGTGCTCGCCGTCAATCTGGTCGGCGATTGGCTGCGCGATAAGCTCGATCCGAGGCTGAGATGAGTACGCCTGTACTGTCCGTGCGCAATCTGCGCGTCGAATTCCCAACCCGTCGGGGAACGCTGGTGGCGGTGGATGATGTGTCGTTCGATATCGCGCCGGGGGAGGTGCTCGGCGTCGTCGGCGAAAGCGGCGCGGGCAAATCCATGACGGGTACCGCGGTGATCGGACTGCTGGAGCCGCCCGGGCACATTGCCGGTGGCCAAGTGTGGCTGCAAGGCGAGCGCATCGATACGCTGCCGCCCGAAAAAATGCGCCGGGTCCGCGGCAAGCGGATCGGCATGGTGTTTCAGGACCCGCTGACGTCGCTCAACCCGTTATACAGGGTCGGCGAGCAACTGATCGAAACCATCCGCACGCATACGGACGCATCGCCGGCGGAGGCGCGCAAACGCAGCATCGGCTTGTTGGAGGCAGCGGGCATCCAGGGCGCGGCACGGCGAATCGACAGCTATCCGCACGAATTTTCCGGCGGAATGCGGCAACGCGTGGTGATCGCGTTAGCGTTGGCGGCCGAGCCGGACCTGATTATTGCCGATGAACCAACGACAGCGCTCGACGTTTCGATCCAGGCGCAAATCATTCAACTGTTGAAGACGTTGTGCCGCGAGCGCGGCGCGGCCATCATGCTGATCACGCACGACATGGGGGTGATCGCCGAAACGGCCGATCGCGTCGCGGTGATGTATGCCGGGCGGATCGCCGAAATCGGCCCGGTGCGCGACGTGGTGCAGCGCCCGCAACATCCCTACACCAAAGGGCTGATGGGCTCCATTCCCACTCTGGAAATGGACGGCGGCCGGTTGCTGCAAATTCCCGGTTCGATGCCTCGGCTGACAGCCATTCCGAACGGCTGCGCATTCCATCCACGCTGTGATTTTGTTTTCGACCGCTGTCGCACAGAAAGGCCCAACCCCATGCCGAGCGGGGCAAGCGCGGTGGCCTGCTGGTTGGCTGACCCAAAAAACGGCTCGCCGCGCGTGGACCGAGAAGCGACCGCCGCCCAAGCGAAGAGCCCGACATGACCCCAACGCTGACACAGCCGGCCGCCCCCGCGCCGCGCGCGACTGCGGTGGATGTCGATGCGGCGGAATTGGTGCGCGTGCGCGATCTGAGCCGCGTGTTCGACGTTTCAAAGCCTTGGCTCAACCGGATGATTGAACGCGAACCGCGCAAGCTGTTGAAGGCAGTCTCCGACGTTTCGTTTTCCATCAACAAGCGCGAGACTCTGGCCCTCGTCGGCGAAAGCGGTTCGGGCAAGTCGACGGTCGCGAAGATGGTGGTGGGGTTGCTGCGGCCGACCTCCGGGCAGGTTCGGATCGACGGCCTGGATATGTGGGCTGGCGGCGACCTGACCGCACTACGGCGACGCATTCAAATGATTTTTCAAGACCCCTACGCCAGCCTCAATCCGCGCTGGCGGGTGGATGCGATCATCGCCGATCCGATTGTTGCATTTGGTATCTCGACAGATCGCGCCGAGATCGAGCACCGGGTCGGAGAATTGTTGCGGCTGGTCGGCCTCGATCCACTCGACGGGCGCAAATATCCGCACGAATTTTCGGGCGGCCAGCGGCAACGCATCTGCATCGCGCGGGCGTTGTCGTCCAATCCCGAATTTCTGGTCTGCGACGAGCCGACGTCTGCCCTCGACGTGTCGGTTCAAGCACAAATTCTCAACTTTATGCGCGACCTTCAAGACCAGTTGGGGCTGACGTATTTGTTCATCAGCCACAACCTGGCTGTCGTCAGGCACATGGCCAATCGCATTGGCGTAATGTATCTGGGACGGGTGGTGGAGCTTGCACCGACGCAGGACATCTTCCGGCAGCCACAACATCCTTATACCCGCATGCTGCTGGATGCCGTGCCGGATCTGGCGATGAGCGGGCGTCCACGCAAAATGGTGGAGGGTGAAATTCCGAACCCGATCGATCCGCCGACAGGGTGCACGTTTCATCCCCGTTGTCCGCTGGCATTCGACCGGTGCAAGCGGGAGGTCCCAATCGCGCTCAAGACCGGTTTCGATCGATCGGTGGCGTGTCATGCGGTCGAAGAGGCGCGTGGGTGAGATGGGCTGCAACTACCGCTGTCATCCCTTGCGCGGCGCAGCATGAAGCGCTTGCGGAATGCTGCTTCGCACGGGCTGACAAGCGCCCGGATTATTGCGGGGCCTTGAAGGCGCGTTGCAGTTTGGCGCAGGCTGCGTGGCGATGGCAGCTGACGAGGTGGTCGTTCACAAAACCCATGGCTTGCAGAAAAGCGTACACCGTGGTCGGGCCAACGAAGCGGAAACCTTTAGCCTTCAACATTTTCGAGATGCGAGTGGATTGTTCCGTCACGGGCGGCACCTCGCTGTGCGCGGCAAACGTGTTGATGTGCGGCTTGCCACCGAACTCGGCCCACAACAGCGCACCAAGATCGTGCGTCTCCTGCAACTTCAAATACGCACGCGCGTTGTCGATGGTTGCGTCGATCTTCAGGCGATTGCGGATGATGCCGGCGTCAGCCATCAAGCGCGCTTTGTCGGCATCGGTATAGCCTGCGATTTTCTCGGCGTCGAAGCCGTGGAAAGCCGCGCGAAAGGTGTCGCGCTTGCGCAAGATCGTCAGCCACGACAGCCCCGACTGAAAACCTTCGAGCACGAGTTTTTCGAAAAGTTTCTGACTGTCGCCGATCGGCACGCCCCACTCGATGTCGTGATAGCGGGTGTATTCGGGGTGCTCAAGGCCCGGCCAGGTGCAGCGCGGCTTTTCGATGCTGGTCATAGATCGTGCACCGGGCGGTCGAGGAGAGACTGGCGATAGCGCTTGATGGCTTCGGCGTCGACATCGATTTCGACACCGGCCGATATGAGCGGCGTTCCCGCGTCCAGAGCCTCGGCAGCTCGATCGAGCCTGAGCATGGCGAGCGCGTGCGAGCCGTCGACACTCCCGACCGATCCAATCACCGCCGACCCGGCGGCTATCGGCGCACCGCCGATCATTGCATTCCTCGCCGAAACCTTGACGACGCGCTTACGGACCACCGTTTTGTTCTGCATGCGGCTGACCACTTCCTGGCCTACATAGCAGCCTTTGGTAAAAGATAGGCCGTTTTGGAGGTCGAAGTTTGCCTCATGCGGAAAGACATCGCCCAGCATGTAGTCATCCGGTGCTTCGGCGATGCCGAGGCCAACGCGGGCTTGAAGATAAGCACCACCGACGGTCAAGCCAAGTGACGCCGACCGCGGACAGATGCCCCGCCACAGATCAGCCGGTGCGCGCGGATCGACACCCGCAATTGCCGCGTTCGGCAAGGCGATGGGCAGTGAACCCCGCCCCCAGATCACGCTCCAGTCCGCCGTCGCGTCGACCATCTCAATTTTGGCGCGCAACTTGTAAAGCTTCAGCCGTTTGATCAGGCCATCGGCCGAGCTTGATGTGGTTTCGAGCAACAGACAATCACTGCCGCGATAGATGAAGAACTCAAACAACACCTTACCCTGCGGCGACAGCAGGCCGGTAAACACATGAGCGTCACGTTGCAGAAGCGCGAGGTCGTTGCTGACGAGATTATCAAGCCAGCTTTCAGCGTCTGGGCCGGTGAGGGCGACAACGCCGCGGTCCGGCAACATTGCGATGGCGTCAGCCGTCATGTCAGCTTCAGCAGTCATAACGTCGTCAGCCATGTCGACAGCGCACGATTGACCGCATCGGGCTGTTCGAGCGTTGACAGATGCGCGCAGTTTTCGATTACAGTAAGTGTGCTGCCCTTGATGCCGCTCGCCATCACATCGGCATCGGCGACGGTCGTCGCCTGATCCTGGCGGCCGACGAGGACCAACGTCGGCACGCCGATAGCGGCGAGCCCTGATATACTATCGGCGCGATGCGCGATCGCCGTCTGCTGGCGCGCGAAATGGGTTACGCCGGTGTGCGCAGCCATGCTGGCGACGGTTGCGAGCAAGGCGGCGTCGGCCATTCGGTCGGGGTGGATCCAACCCGGCCACAGGGTTTTGGCAACTGCACCCAAACCCTCATGCTCGGCGCGTGCGACCAACGCAAACCGGCCAGCCGAGCGCTCGGGCGTGTCGGCTTTGGCGGCGGTGTTGAGCAACGCTAATTTCGTGACGCGCTCGGGTGCGCGGCGCATGATTTCAAATGCGATATAGCCGCCCATCGAAAGACCGCAAAGCGCAAATGTAGGCGCAGCGGCGGCGAGGATCGATGTAACGAGATCGTCGATCGATGCGCAACAGGTGTGGTCGGCTACTTGCATGCGGGCCACGTCACGCAGCGCACGAAGCTGCGGCGCATAGAGTTCAGCGGTGCAAAGCAGGCCCGGGATCAGCACCAGATCTTGCATTTTACATCCCTATCAAAAAAAGCTTCACGCCAATTTTGCGAGCGCTGCGCCGACTTTTTCGTTGGTGGCTGTGTCGGTGAGGTTCATCGACAGGGCGGTAACGGAGATATACCCGTTATAAATGGCCCACAAGTCGGTGCCTTCGGTGGTGATGGAGCGGCGGCGTTCGAACGACAGCCAATAGTATTCTTCGCCCCATGGATCGCGGCGGGCGTCGACACCCAGCAGGTTGAGGTCGCGTTTGCCTTGGCGCGTGGCCATGCGGCCCTTGACGGCATCCGGAGCGGTGTCCGGAAAGTTGACGTTCATCAGCACGCCGGCCGGCCAGTCGAAGCCCAGCAAGGCTTGCACGGTGGCCGCGCCGTGCGCTGCGGCGGTCTCCCACATCATGCCATCGCGGTGTTCAATACCGTAAGCCTGCGACAGCGCGATGGACGGGATGCCGATG
This sequence comes from Hyphomicrobiaceae bacterium, assembly GCA_025350265.1. Taxonomy (GTDB): domain Bacteria; phylum Pseudomonadota; class Alphaproteobacteria; order Rhizobiales; family Hyphomicrobiaceae; genus JABFRJ01. The sequence continues at coordinate 8,380 of JANXYD010000299.1, forward strand.
GTGGTGCCCTCGAACGCCCCGGCGATGGTGCCCGAGTAGGTCACGTCTTCGGCGAGGTTGCCGCCGCGATTGACGCCGGAGAGCACGAGGTCGGGGCGGCCAATATCGCGGAGGACATGACGCACCCCCATAATGACGCTATCGGTCGGCGTGCCGCGGACCGCGTACGTGCGGTCGTCGATCTTGCGCATGCGCAGCGGTTCGTGCAGCGAGAGCGAGTGGCCGGCCCCGGACTTGTTGGTTTCAGGTGCGACAACCCACACGTCATCGGACAGTTCCGACGCGATTCTGCGCAGCACGGCTAATCCCGGCGCATCAATACCATCGTCGTTGGTCAACAAAATGCGCATGCGTATCTCCACTGGTTTTCCATCTCTTCATCGCCTGCGATGAGGAGACAGTGCCCGAAAGGGCGGCTGTGGGCGGCCCAGCATTGGATTCGTCGCCGCCCCTCGTCCGGACCTCGGCCGCCGTCGCCCCGTAAGCACGAGGAGACGGAACGCCTCAGCCCTTCGCTATCTTATCGACGCCGCCCATATAGGGCTTCAAGACCTCAGGTACCAGCACGCTGCCGTCGGGTTGCTGGTAGTTTTCGAGCACCGCGACCAGCGTGCGGCCGACTGCCAAGCCAGAGCCGTTGAGGGTGTGGACATAGTGCGGTTTCCCGTCTGATCTGGCGCGATAGCGGGCATCCATACGGCGGGCCTGAAAGTCGCCACAGACGGAGCACGATGAGATTTCGCGGTAGGCATCCTGGCCAGGCAGCCACACCTCTATATCGTAGGTTTTCTGGCTGGCGAAGCCCATGTCACCGGTGCAAAGCAGCATGGTGCGATAGGGCAGTGCCAGCATCTGTAGGATATGCTCGGCGGCGTTGGTCATGCGCTCGTGTTCGGCGAGCGCGGTTTCCGGCGTGGTGATGGAGACGAGTTCGACCTTGAGAAACTGATGCTGGCGGATCATGCCGCGCGTATCGCGACCGGCGGCCCCGGCTTCGGAACGGAAGCAGGGCGTGCAGGCGGTGTAGCGCTGCGGCAGCGTAGTTTCATCGACGATCTGTTCCCGCGCGAGATTGGTGAGCGGGACTTCGGCGGTCGGAATGAGCCAGAAGTCTTCCTTCGCGGGCGCGCGCTCAAGGATGTCGGCGACAACGTCGGGAAGCGATCTCTGCTTGCTCGCGAGATATTCGAAATCGCTCGGCAGCGCGAATCCGAGCGCATCCTTCAGCAGTTTTTCGCGCGATGCGGTTCGCGTCGGCATGAACTGATCATCGCGAAACTTGGGCAATTGAGCGGTGCCGAACATCGTCTGATCATTGACCAGCATCGGCGGGTTCACTTCCATATAGCCGCCGAAACCGTCGCCTTTGTCCGGTGCGGTGTGGGTGTCGAGCATGAATTGCGCCAGCGCACGTTCAAGGCGGGCGAGCGGCCCTTTGAGGAACACGAAGCGAGCGCCGGAGACCTTGGCTGCGGTCTCGAAGTCCATCATGCCAAGCGCTTCGCCAATCTCGAAGTGCTGTTTGGGCTTGTTGGTGTGCGGGAATTTCGGCGTTGCACCCCATTTGCGCACTTCGACGTTGGCGTGCTCGTCGGCTCCGTCGGGCACCTCGGCCAACGGCAGGTTGGGGATGACGGCAAGCAGGTCGTGCAATTGCTTGTCGAGGCGCGCGGCCTCGGCTTCGTCGACCGCCAGTTGATCCTTGAGGGCGGCGACTTCGGCCATCAGCTTGGCGCACAGCGTGTCGTCCTTGGCTTTCTTTGCCGCACCAATGTCCTTGGACGCGGCGTTGCGGCGCGATTGTGCGTCCTGCGCGCGCGTCAGGACACGGCGCTTATCTTCGTCGAGCTTGATGATGGCTGCAGCCGAAAATTGATCGGCGAGGCCGCGCCGTTTCAGGCCGGCGTCGAAGGCTGCGGGGTTGTCACGAATGGCGCGAATGTCGTGCACGGCGGGTCTCGCTCAAGTCGGGGGATCGTTGCGCCCCTTCATAGGCCATCTTGGGTGCAGTGCAAACCGGTGCGCACTCACACACCTCAGCTTTGGGTACCGGCGTACCTTGCCAATCGCCGGGGTGGCGTGTTGAGTGGCTGACGAATTGCCGCTGCGGAGGCGCGCAACAGATTTCGAACTGGATCGTGCGCGGCCATGCTCAAGAAAATTCTGATCGCCAATCGCGGCGAAATCGCGTGCCGGATTGCGCGGACCGCCGCGCGAATGAGCATCGCAACGGTGGCGGTGTACTCGGACGCTGATCGCGGCGCGCTGCACGTGCGGGCGTGCGATGAAGCGGTTCACATCGGGGCCTCGCCAGCGACCGACAGTTATCTGCGCATCGACAAGATCATCGCGGCAGCAAAGGCCACAGGGGCCGATGCGATCCACCCCGGTTATGGATTTCTGTCGGAGAATCCGGAGTTGCCGGAGGCGTGCCAGGCTGCGGGCTTGATTTTTATCGGGCCGACGGCCAAGGCAATGCGAGCGCTCGGCGGCAAGGCTGCGGCCAAGGACATCGCGATCAAGGCGGGTGTGCCAGTAGTGCCTGGCTATCAGGGCGACAAGCAGGACGCGAAGTCGTTGGCGCGTGAGGCTGCCAAAGTCGGCTATCCCGTGATGATCAAGGCTATCGCGGGCGGCGGCGGGCGCGGCATGCGGCTGGTCGAGAGCGAGGCTGAGATGGCCGAGATGCTCGACAGCGCGCAGCGCGAAGCACAATCTGCGTTCGGCAATGCGCACGTGCTGATCGAAAAGGTCGTCGTCCGTCCCCGGCATATCGAGGTACAGGTGTTCGGCGACAGCCACGGCAATGTTGTGCACATGTTCGAGCGCGACTGTACGCTGCAACGGCGCAACCAGAAAGTGATCGAGGAAGCGCCGGCACCGGGAATGAGTGCTGCCTTGCGCGAAAAGATGTGTGCGGCGGCGGTGAAACTGGCTGGTGCCGTTAATTACACGGGCGCGGGAACCGTGGAGTTTCTGGTCGAGGGCGGCGCGCTGGTCGAGACGGCGAAATGGTATTTCATCGAGATGAACACGCGGCTGCAGGTGGAGCATCCGGTAACGGAGGAGATCACTGGGCTGGATCTGGTCGAGTGGCAATTCCGGGTGGCGGCGGGAGAGGTTTTGCCCCTCAAGCAGGGCGCGATCACGATGCGCGGGCACGCGATCGAAGTGCGGCTGTGCGCGGAAGACCCGGCCAAAGGCTTCATGCCGAGCGTGGGGAAGATCGAGGTTTTCGAAGCTGCAAGAGCTGACGCTGTCCGCGTTGAAACCGGTGTTGAAAGCGGCAGCGCGGTGTCACCCTATTACGATTCGATGATCGCCAAGTTCATCGTGCATCGTGAAGATCGCAAGACCGCACTTGCCGTTTTGGCGTCGGCAACCCTCACGACGATCGTCGCCGGGCCGCGGACGAACCAAACGTTCTTGGCACGTCTGCTGTCGGACGCGCGCGTCGGCGATGGCGACATGGACACCGGCCTCATCGGACGCGACATCGACGCCCTGTCACGACGACCCGACTCGTCGCGAGCGCTTGCGCACGGAATTGGTACATGGCTGGCGCATCTGCGCGATGATGCGGAAATCGCAGCGCGATCACCCATTACATCGCCCTGGAATCTCCACGACGCCTTTCAAATGGGCGGACAACGGCACCTGCCGGTCGCCGTGCTGGTGGATGATGAAGTGCAGATTTTAGACGTCAGTTGGAATGTCGACGGGCGTGCATCGATGGCCGCGTCGGCGGCGGCGCATGGGTCTGCGCCGTACCGGTATTTCGAGCATCGGCCCGAGCCCGGCGTTTTGCATATCGTCGCCGACGGCGCACAGACAACGCTTCGTAAACCCACTTACGACGCTTCCGACATCGAAGACGGCGCGGCGACGGGGGCGATTCGCGCGCCGATCAATGGACGGGTGGCGAAGCTGTTCGTAAGTGTGGGTGCGGCCGTGCTCAAGGGTGACAAGATCGCCGTGGTCGAAGCCATGAAGATGGAGCACGTCATTACGGCGGCGATTGACGGCACGATCGACAAGGTGCCAGTGGCCGAAGGCGCGCAGGTGACGCAAGGGACACTGTTGGCGCATATCGCTGCGGCTTAGGCAGGGTCGGCCCGCGGCGACCACCGTCGTTCGACCTTCTATGAAATTGCCGCTGTTACCCCACACTCGGCTTCCAGTGCCGACCACATCTCAGCTGAAATCGGCGTGGTGACCCAGGCGGTGTTCTGGTTAACTTCGGCGGGCGTTTTCATGCCGGCGAGTACGGCAGCGACCGCTGGATGGCGGAGTGGAAACTGAAGCGCCGCGGCTTGCAAGTCAACGCCATGCGCGCTGCAAACCCGCTCCATGTCGGTGACGCGCTGCAGCACATCGGGCGCGGCCGGACGGTAGCCAGAGCGCGCACCGGCGACAGCACCGGTGGCGAGGATGCCGCTGTCGAAGGGGGCTGCGGCGATCAGGGCGACGCCATATTTCAAGCAAACGTCGAGCAGGCCGCAGGTTGCAGCGCTTTGATCGAGCAAGGTCATACGGCCCGGCACCAAGGCCACGTCGATGTCGCCGTCCTCGATAAAGCGCATGGCGATATCGGTATCTTTCAAGCCAATGCCGATCGCGCGCACGACGCCTTCCGAGCGCAACCGATGCAGCGCCGCGAGCGCACCGGTCATGGCCGCCGCGTAGGCCGCCTCGATGCCATCGTCGCCGTGGAAGTGTCTGATAACATCGTGGATCAGCAGCATGCCAATGTGATCGCAACGCAAGCGCGCGAGGCTGGCGTCGACGATGCGCATGGTGCCGTCGAAGCTGAAGTCAAAGGCCATTTCGGCATCGTGGCCACCGGGAAAATGCAGTGAACGCTGCGGCTGGCCGCCGGAGCCGACGGGGACGATGGCCTTGCCGACCTTACTGGATATGACCACGTCGGATGCTGGGCCGGCTACGTCCAAAGCCGCGCCCAAGCGTTCTTCGGCCAGGCCGCAGCCATACTGCGGGGCAGTGTCAAAATAGTTGATGCCAGCTGTCCGTGCGGTCGCTATCGCGGCTGTGGCTGCGGCGGCATCGACGTCGGTGTATTGGCCGCCAATGGCCATCGTGCCGAAACCCAGGACGGAGATCTCAAGCCCAGTGCCGCCAATGGCACGCCTTTCAAGTACTGTGCTCATTTAACGACGACCAAGGCATCGGCGGCGACCGCGCCGGACGCACCAACGAACACCGGGTTGATGTCCATTTCCGCGAGCCGATCACGCATGGCGTACGCCATCGCCGAGACGCGCACGAGCATGGCGGCGAGCGCTTCGGTATCAACAGCAGGTTGGCCACGATAGCCCGCAAAAAGTCGCGCGCCCTTCAACTCGCCGATCATGTCGCGGGCGTCGTCGATGCCGAAAGGGGCGATGCGGTAGGTCACGTCGCGTAGCACTTCGGTAAGGACACCGCCGAGGCCGAGCGCGACGGTGGGGCCGAAACCGGGATCGTTGACGACGCCGATCAGCACTTCCAGTCCCGACGCCATTTCGCACACCAGGACACCCTCGATTTTCGCTGTCGGCTTCGCTTTGAGCGCATTGGCGACAACCTCCTTTGCGGCGGCTTCGGCCGAGAGCACATCACGCAATCCAAGCTTGACGCCGCCGACGTCCGACTTATGCGCGATATCGCGGGAGACAACTTTGACAGCGAACGGCGGCGATAGTTTCGCGACTTTGGCCAGCAGGCTTTCGTTTTCAGCGACGAACACTTCGCGCGTAGTGGCGATGCCGTAAGCCTGCAGCACCGCCTTGCTTTCCGCTTCGCTCAACGCGACGGGGCCGGTAGGCAAAGTCAACGCGACGGGCTTTGCAGGTGCCGGTGGCTTGCGCGAGCCTAAGCGAATGCGGTCTTCCTCGAAGCGGGCGAGAACGGCTGCCGCCTGCGCCAAGCGCACGGGCGTGGGGATGACCGGCACCTTTGCGGCCTCGAGAATGCGATAGGCCGCTTCGGATTTGGAGCGGCGGCCGGACCAGGCGACATGCATCGGTTTGTCGGTTTTCGCGGCAGCAGCGACGATGGCTTCCGCCGCACGCTCGGCTGGCGCGCCAGGGATGGACGCCAGCATGATCGTCAATTGATCGATGCCGGGATCCTGCAGCACGATTTCCAGGGTTTTCGTCAGAAGGCCCATGTCGTTGAAGATGCCGGCGGTGACGTCGGCTGGATTTTCGCTGGAGCCGAACGCCGGAATGATCTTGCTCAGCGCGGCGACGGTTGCTGCAGAAAAGGGCGGCAGAGTTAGGCCCTCGCGCACGCAGCGATCGGCAAAGACGATGCCGGAGCCACCGGAGATCGACAGCGCGCCGATACGGCGACCTTTGGCGCGCCGGCCTTGCGATACGAGCTTTGCGATATCGACGATCGGTTCGACATCGTCGACTTCGATGAGGCCGGACTGGCGAAAGGCGGCGCGGAAGAGATCGGCGCGGCCGGTCATGTTGGCGGTGTGGGACGCGGCGGCCTTGGCACCGGCCTCGGTATTGGCACTTTTCCAGATCAGCACCGGTTTGCCGGTGGCGAGCGCCTTGCGGCCGACATCGAGCAAGCGGCGCGCGTCGGGCGTGCCTTCGATCACGGCGAACGCGAGTTTGGTGCCGGGATCGTCGAGGAAGGCTTCGAGCAATTCGGGTGTGGTGAGGTCGGTTTCGTTGCCGCTGGAGATGCAGGTGCGAAAGCCGACGCCCTGCAATTCGGCCAGATTGACGATGGCGTAGCCAAAGCCGCCGGATTGAAAGACGCAGCTCACGTCGCCGGGAGAGAGTTCGATTTCTTCGGAAATCGAGCCGAAACAGGCCCACACCCGGCTAGGTACAGCGACCATGCCCTGGCAGTTAGGCCCAACCATGCGAACGCCGGCAGCGTCTGCCGTGCGTTTCAATTCGGCTTCCATCTCGACGCCTGCGGTACCAGTCTCGCGGAATCCGGCTGTCAGCACGACGGCGAACTTAATGCCGGCTTTGCCGCAATCGCGGATGGCGGCGGCGACGCCCGGTGCGGGCACCGCCACGATGGCCATATCGACGGGCGCTGCAATAGCTTGCGCGGTCGGATAGCATTTGAGGCCATGTAATTCGGGGTATTTTGGGTTGACGAGATATATGTGGCCTTGGTAGCCGGCGGCCTTCAGCGCGCGGATGGGTTGACCGGAGATGCGCGTCAAATCCTGCGAGGCTCCGATGACGGCGATCGAGCGCGGATTGAAAAGGGGCGAGAAGTCGGTGACGGCGGCGGTCATCAGCAAAATAGATCCTTGGTGCCATTTGGCAGTTGATTTTCGAGGTCCACTATCGGCTGTCGGGACGGCATTGCACAAGTGGTTGGCGAGCAGAGGTGAGCGTTGCAGAGCGTCGGCTGGTAATCACAATTAAAACTGACGTAGGGCGGGATCAGATGACGGGGTATCTCTGGGCTTTATTCACGGTGCTTGCAGCGGGCGGGCAGACGCTACGGAACGCTCTGCAGCGCGAATTGACGAGCACGCTGGGCACGGTGGGGGCGACGCATGTGCGCTTTCTCTATGGGTTGCCGTTCGGGCTGCTGTTTTTTGCGCTGGTACTGGCGTTCAACGGCACAACGCCGCCGGCCCTAAACGGTACGATGGTGACATGGACGCTGGTGGGTGCGCTGACGCAGATCTGCGCAACGGCGCTATTGCTGGCGGCGATGCGGGAGAAGAACTTCGTAATCGTCACGGCGCTGACCAAGACCGAACCGGTACACGTGGCGCTGTTCGGGCTGGTGGTGCTGGGCGAGCAACTGACGGCGGGGCTGGCGACCGCGATCGCGCTGGCGACGCTGGGCGTGCTGGCAATGTCGTGGCCGCGCCGGGTCGTACCCACAGTAGGCGGCGACCATGGCGCGCTTGAGTGGCAGCCAATCGTGCTGGGGTTGGTGGCGGCAAGCGTGTTCGCGCTTTCAGCGATCGGTTTTAGGCGGGCGATCCTGGCGTTGGAAACGGGTAACTTCGTGGTGCGGGCATCGACGACGCTGGTGCTGGGCCTGACGCTACAAACAGCTGTGCTGAGCAGCTATCTGATGGCGACATCGCGAGAGACCTTGGTGGCACTGATGGCTGCGTGGCGACCATCGCTCAAAGCGGGTTTCATGGGCGCGTTCGCGTCGCAGATGTGGTTTTTGGCATTTGCGATCGAGACGGCGGCGAAGGTGCGGACGCTGGCACTGGTCGAAATACTTTTCGCCGGGCTGATCTCACGCAGTCTGTTCAAGCAAGGCATGCGATCGCGGGAGGCCCTGGGAATAGCGCTGATGGTGATGGGAGTGATGGTGCTGTTGAACCAATGAAACCGCAACCGTCGACTGCGGCGTCGTTCAGATCGAAGGCATTACATCGAGGCCTGAAAGCTTTGCGCTGAAGCGGCCGCCCAAGCCGCCATGAAGCGAGGGTCGCTGCAGCCGGTGATCAATTCGCCGGGCACAAGGGCCGGATAGAGATCGGCGAAAGTGCGGACGTCGCTGCCGGAGATACGGCGCGAAATGTGGATGGGCCTGATGTCGGCGGGGTGATCGAGGCCGGCTGCGGCCAGCACTTCCGCCAACGCAGACAAGGTGGCGTGGTGGAAATTGGCAACGCGCTGCGCCTTGTCCGGCACGTCGATGGCGCGCTGACGGCCTGAGTCTTGAGTGGCGACGCCGGTGGGACAGCGGTCCGTGTGGCAGCTCTGCGACTGGATGCAGCCGACTGCGAACATGAAGCCGCGCGCGGCATTGCACCAGTCAGCACCCAGCGCAAATGCACGCACCATATCGAAGGCGGTGATGATTTTGCCGGATGCGCCAAGCTTGATGCGATCACGCAGGCCAGCGCCTACGAGCGCGTTGTGGACAAAACTCAACCCTTCACGCAGCGGCAGGCCGATATGGTCGGTGAATTCGACTGGGGCAGCACCGGTGCCACCCTCCTTGCCGTCGACGACGATGAAGTCGGGCGTGATGTCGGTTTCCAGCATCGCCTTGACGAGCGCGAGGAACTCCCAGGGGTGACCGACGCACAGCTTGAAGCCGGCCGGCTTGCCACCGGACAAGCGACGCATTTCGGCAATGAAACGCAACATTTCCACCGGCGTCGCAAAAGCGGAATGGGCGGATGGGGAAACACAATCGACGCCGAGCGGCACGCCGCGCGTCGCTGCGATCTCGGCGGAGACCTTGGCGGCCGGAAGCACGCCACCATGGCCCGGCTTGGCACCTTGGCTTAATTTCAACTCGACCATTTTGACTTGCGGATCGCGCGCGGTGGCGGCAAATTTGTCCGGATCGAACTTGCCGTCCTTTGTGCGGCAGCCGAAGTAGCCAGATCCGATTTCCCAAACGATATCGCCGCGATGCTCGCGGTGGTAGGGCGACAGACCGCCTTCACCCGTATCATGGGAAAAGCCGCCGATCCGGGCACCCTTGTTGAGCGCGCGGATTGCATTGGCGGACAGCGCGCCGAAGCTCATGGCGGATACGTTCAAGACCGAAGCCGCATAAGGCTGCGTACAGTCGACGCCGCCGATGGTTGTTCGAAAGGGGCTGCTGGCGAGCGGTGCAGGCGCAATCGAGTGGCTCAACCATTCGAAATTCTCGCCGTAGACATCCATCTCGGTGCCGAACGGGCGCTTGT
>JANXYD010000355.1 GCA_025350265.1 Hyphomicrobiaceae bacterium
CTTCTCGCTCTGGCCGCGCAGCCGGAGCGTCTTGTCGAGCAGCGCCAGCCCTGCAGGATCGAGATCGGCGATCTGCCAGAAATGGAACACGCCGGCATCGTTCAGGCGTTGTTCGAGCTTGCCGTTGATGGTCTTGATCAACTTCAGATCGTCGGCCTCGCCGCGCGGACCTTCGATGCCCGTGAACTTGCCGGGCAATGCTTCCGCCACCGGGTTCTCGGATGCGCCGACGTCGACGCCTGAGCCTGCTTGGCCACGCTCGATCCCGTCGATGCAGGCGCGCGAAATCAAATCACAATAGAGCGTGATGGCGCGACCGGCGTCGTCATTGCCAGGGATCGGGAAATCGATGCCGTCCGGATCGCAGTTGGTGTCGATGATGGCGACGATCGGTATGCCCAGCTTCTTGGCTTCGGCGATGGCGATCTGCTCCTTGTTCGTATCAATCACGAACAGCAACTCGGGCAGGCCGCCCATTTCTTTGATGCCACCGAGCGCCTTGTTCAGCGTATCGCGGTCGCGCGTCAGTTCGAGCAGCTCTTTCTTGGTGCGGCCTTTGCCTTCGCCGGCCAGCAATTCATCGAGCTGACGCAGACGGCGGATCGACTGCGAAATGGTCTTCCAGTTGGTCAGCGTGCCGCCCAGCCAGCGATGGTTCATGTAATATTGCGCTGAACGCTTGGCGCTCTCGGCGATGTTCTCGGCTGCGGTGCGCTTGGTGCCGACATATAACACGCGGCCACCCTTGGCGACCGTATCGGATACCTTGACGAGGGCCTGATGCAGCAACGGCACGGTCTGCGCGAGGTCGACGATGTGAATGTTGTTGCGGGCACCGAAGATGTACGGGGCCATCTTCGGGTTCCAGCGATGCGATTGGTGCCCGAAGTGACAGCCAGCTTCCAGAAGCTGGCGCATGGTGAATTGCGGCAGAGCCATTGTTATACCTATGTTTTCCGGTTGAACCGCTGCGAACTTAGTCCATCAGGGATGGACACCGGAGCACTGATCGACGGGGCTTTTCATCCGCCGGGCGCACATTCGCATGTGGAATACGGGCGTATGTAGCGGGGTGTTCTAAGTTTTGCAAGTTCGGTGTGGATTGCTGCGCAACGGGGCTATCGCCCTACAACCCCTCGAACTCCCCTCATTTTGCATCTATTAAGGCGGGCGGTTCGGAGGGTGTCCCTCCGGGCGGATTGAAAGGCAGCAGCCTTTCTCGCGGCCGCGCCGCGACATCCCTCACCCACGGAATCCCGCGCCATGGCCACCGCGACCGACCTCAGAACCCATATCGCCCGTGAGTTCGGCACGCCTGCCGTGGTTGTTGACCTCGATATCGTGGATCGCAATATCGCGCGCATACAGGCCATCTGTGATGCGGCGGGAGTGGCCAACCGGCCGCACATCAAGACGCATAAGATTCCGGCGCTCGCCAAGGCGCAGATCGCGGCCGGCGCGCGGGGCATCACGTGCCAGAAGCTGGGCGAGGCGGAAGTAATGGCGGCTGACGGCATCGACGACATTCTCGTCAGCTACAACCTGATAAGCGCTGCGCGCTGTGGGCGGCTGGCGGCTTTGCGGCAAACGCTCGATCTGACTGTTTGCGCGGACAATCCGATTACGATCGCGGCCTATGCGGAAGCAGCCGCTGCAGCCGGCCTCGATATCGGCGTGGCCATCGAATGCGACACCGGACGCAAGCGTGCCGGCGTCGAGACGCCGCATGAGGCGATCCAATTGATCGAACTCATCAAGCTAACGCCGGGCCTCGTATTTCGCGGACTGCTGTTTTATCCGACCGAAGCCTCATGGCCCGAGACGCAGGTTTTTTTCGACGTGGTGCGCACCGGCCTCGCCGCACTGGGCATCGAAGCGAAAATCGTTTCAACCGGCGGATCGCCGAACTTGCCTAATGTGGGCAAGCTGCAAGGTGCTACAGAGCACCGCGCCGGCACCTATATTTTCAATGATCGCATGCAGATCAAGGCCGGCGTGGCGTCGCTGGCCGATTGCGCGTTGAGTGTTTACACGACGGTAGTCAGCCGCGCCGGCCCCGAG
>JANXYD010000358.1 GCA_025350265.1 Hyphomicrobiaceae bacterium
GGAGGATTGACGGCGGTCATCTTAGCTCAGTGCGTCGGTGGGATCGGATCGCTGGTTACCGGCGTGATCGTGGCACGATGGCTGGGGATTAAGGTAAAAGCTCCAGCTTTTCCAATCGTGACGGAGCTTCTACGAGCAGGGCCACCTATTGTCGCGATGCAAATCATGACGGCGTTGCAACCCGTCACCGAGCTATTCATGCTGTCGAGTTTCACCAGTCCGACAGTCGTGGGATGGTATGGTGCCTCGCGCACAATATTTTCAATAGCCATTTCTCCAGGGCTGATATTGTCGGCGGCCTGCTTTCCCAAGCTGTCGAGGGCCTCGGTTTCGCCGGCGGACGTTCGTAGCGTGCTCGATTCGACCGCGAGATTGCTTTTTGTGGTCGCCGCATTTGTTGCATCCGCACTCTACCTCTTCGTTGATCACATCGTGTCGATTATTTATGGCATCGGCCATTTCGAAGAGGCATCTTTGATATTGCGTATGAATGCGCCATTTCTGCCCTTGTTTTTCCTTGGGTTTCTCTTCGGATCCGCCGTTATTGCAAGTGGGAAAACCAAGGAACTCGCTATGGTAGGCGGGGTCGGTCTTATTATCAGCTCGATATCCAATTGGTTCTTGATTGCAGCCTGTCAGGCCCGCTTTGGAAACGGTGCCGTCGCCCTCGTAATTTCGTCCGGGCTGGCGGAAATATTTGTCGTCGTTGCATTTGCACAGCTGCTACCTCGTGGCGCGGTCAGCAAGACTTTGCTATTGAGGTTCTTTCGGGCTTGCGTCGCCTCGATAGTCACCGTGGTACCGCTGTTAGCGGTGCCACATCTCTGGATCATGTTTCGGCTGCCACTTTTCTTCCTGACGTTTGCAGGGGTGGCCCTGGTGACCAGGCTTGTGCTTCCGATGGATCTGAAAATGGCCCTGGGTTATGGGCGGGACGGCGTCGACTATCTGCGCAAGACCATAGCGTGAGCCTTCACCCCTGGGTCTGTCGTCAAGACGGGGTCGCGTATCGCGCATGCGTTTCGATAAGCCTGGTATTGCTCCGCGCTTCGCAACATAACATACGCAGCGATACCATAGGGCGGGGTCAAATATTAGCCGGCACAAGTCTCAGATCTTAGTTTTTTATAAGTTTAATCATCAAGCGTTATGGCGGGCCAAGTGCAGCCAGCAACGGCAATGATGACCAGGTTTCACTATTCTTCAGTACCGCGTCCTGCTCTGCGTTTTGAAGCGTTGCGGCGCCGAGTTGCTTACCCACAGTCGCGCCGATTATCCTCAGCGGCACAACGCCTGCGATCGAGCACTTCAGTACGCGTCGCCGCCATGCGCCCTCAAGCGACGGTCCGTGCAATGTTGCCCGTCGCGACACGATCTTGAACAAGATGGTAGTCATGCAACTCGCGTCCCTTATAGCGCTCGACGCTCTCAAGGGCTTTAGGATCAACCTTGTTAAGCACGACGCAGAGGGTCCGCTCTGAAAGGTTCGAAACCTCGGCAAGTGACTCCAGCACCAAACGTTGACTGGTGTTGCCCCACTCGATGAGCAAGATAAATGCGTCGCAAAGACGGGCGATTAATCGGACATCGGCAACAGCCATTATCGGGGCAACGTCAATAATAACCAGGTCGTACGATGCGCGCGCGGTCTGGATCAGCTTTTCCATCGCTGGCGAACTCAGCAATTCAGCCCCATTTGCGTTGCCAGCGGTAACCGGGCAGGGAAGCACATCCAAACCCGAGCGATCCCTTTTGACAACATAATCGGCGAGGAGAGTAGGATTATAGAGGGCTTCCTTGAGCCCCAGCCGTGCGTCGGGTGCCAACATACGCGTGAGCGTTTGCCGATGAAGGTCAGCGTCGATGACGAGGGTCCGCGTCCCGGATTGCATCGCCGTCAGGCAGGCTAGGTTACTGGCGATTGTCGTTTTGCCCTCGCCGGGTGCTGACGAAACAACACAAAACACTTTCGCGTCCGCATCCGCCTGCGCGGCCCTCATCGAGGCGACGATAATTCGGAGTGTTTCAACAAATCGCGCCGATGGCTGTTCCAGGACGTACTCGAATAACGAGTTGACCTTCTGCCTGCTACCCAGAGTTATGGCAGGCAACGACACGCAATATAAACCCGTCGCAGCCTTGACTTGCTTGGACGTTCTGAAAACCCCGAATGGGTTTTCTTTGGCAAACACTGCGGCTGTTCCCAACAGCATTCCCGCGAGCGAGCCACCGAAAAGAAGTATGAGCTTCTTCTTCGAAGCCTCGCTCTGCAGCGGGATTGCAGCGCGCGTGACGATGCGCGCGTCAGGTATGATGGGCGGTCGCGCATCGACATTGCTCGTCTCGCTGAAGCGCAAGAGCATGCTGTTATACAAGTTGCGGAGGGTCTCTGCCGCGCTTTCGAGCTCTCGCAACCGGGCCTGGGACTTGCTGGCCGAACTCTCTTCGCGAAGCACCTGTGTAATCGTCGTCGTAAGTTCGTTGTAGCGCGCCTTCGCTAGCTCGAAGTCCTTGTTATACAAACTCGCGACGCGCGTCTGCTCCATTTCGATTGCAGCGTTCACCTCGCTCATGCGCCCGCGAAGTTTGATGACGGCGGCATGCCTCGCACCGACCCGTTGTTCGATGTCGGAAACGCGGGCGGAAAGATCTAAGTATTGAGCGCGAAGTCTGGTGATGAGCTCATTGTCTGGGGTGAATGTCGCTTTCGACGCCTGGTCGACCGCTTGCTCCATCCGATCGAGGCGTGCGCGGGAATCGGCCATGTCGATTCTCGACTTTGAAAGCTGAGTATTGAGGCTATTGACCTGCTCGGAAGACATTGTCTTGGCGCTTGAGCTGAAGAGATTGTTGGCGGTTTTGTATTCAATCAGTGTCCGCTCCGCATCCGCCGCCTGCGTTTTCAGTTCGGCAAGACGTTCCTGCATCGCCTTGTTGGCCAGTTGAGTTGAACTTGTTTTGGCCCCGGCGGAGGACGCCAAATAGCTGTCGGCAATTGCATTTGCTATGACTGCCGCCTTTTGCGGATCCGCGGATTCGAAACTTATGCTGATGACATTTGGACCGTCGTCGTGATTGACCGTTAGCCGGCGGGTGATCGCATCGAACACCTTGCGCTCTTTATCGACCTGCCCGTCGTCGATTTTCGGCTTCAAACCGACGTAGTCCCTCGCGTCTTCGGCAAGCTTCCGGCCGCGCGCCATCAATCCGCCGACCTTTTTACGAGCAACGAAATCCGGATCGTTTGTCAAGTTGAGAGACTTCACGACCGGAATGATTATGCTCTCCGAAGATATAATGAAGGTCTGACTCCACGAATCGGCATCATCGAACATTGGCCCGTCGAGCAGCTTGTTTGACTGCAGATATTTGTTGGCACTTTTTTCGATGACCATGCGAACGCTTGCCTTGTACACCGGCGTCAGCAGTCCCATCATGGCAAGCGCGCCAATAGTTCCAACGATAATGCCCGCGAGTATCCGGAGCCATCCCCGTCGGGCAATTGCTATCATGTCGGCCGTGTCCACGGGGGCGAGTGATGGGCCCTGCTCTGAAGTCACGGGCTCAAGTTCGGTCGGGTTCACATGGCGCTGCATGACGTTACTCGCGGACAATTGGCTTGGCTTAGGAGTGGTATAAGACCAGCTAGCCAAGTATTCAATCGGGAAATTACGTGAGGTTGCGAAACAATACCTATAGTTTGCACATACGCATGCGCAGGGTCGTTCGGCCTTATTGGTCTGAAAGTTCAGTGCCAACCCGGCATCGGTTACTGTTTACCAGTGGATTTGATCTTGAGGCCACGCCTTAATATGTTAATCGTTAAATTGTTTTATACGCTCCGGTCGGTTCGAATAGTACAGGGTTTCGATATGTTAAGTTATAAATGGCTCAGGATCGCATGCAACTATCAGCCGGGCATGCAAGAGCTGGTGCAGCGCGTTCTGCGGGGTGGGCTAAAATGTGGCGAACAGCACGCCTGATCATGGCTTCGTCTTGAAAGAAACCCAAATCCCGCAGAGTCTTGGGGTTGCTCCGTGTGAGACTGAGACGCTTTACATTATAAGAGTCACGCGCTGCATGGCTTTATAGTTAACCTCGTGACCGGAGGTACGGCTGGTCGTCAGTTTCTGCGCGTCAACCATGATGTCACGCAGGCGCCGACCGTAGGCACCGCATCATCGTTTTTGACGCGAGATCTGACTGTAAAAGTCTTCCAACCGGCCAACGATCGGTTCCCAGGCATACTTACGCTCGGCCAGTTCGCGGGCGCTCTGGCCGAGCCGGGTGGTCAATTGCGGATCCTTGAGCAGGCGCACGATCTGATCGGCAAAAGCTTGTGGTCATCTGCGAGCAAGACGTCCCGCCCGTCCGCCAGGTCTATGCCTTCAGCGCCGATACTTGTCGCAACGATTGCTTTCGCTTTCGCCATCGCTTCGACGATTTTAAGACGAGTTCCCCCCCCGATTCTCAGCGGCACGACCACGACACTGGCCCGTTCCAGGTGGGGCATCAAATCATCGACGAACCCGATGATCTCGACATTGCGGCTTTGGCGCGCCACGATGGCCGGCTGAATGCCGGGGCCGACAATCGTCAGTTTGGCGTTCGGCCTGAACTCAACCACTTTCGGCAGGATCTCGTCGATGAAATAAAGCAATGCGTCGTGGTTGGGAAAATAATTGTTGGCGCCGAAAAATAGCAGTCGATCGGCATCTGGAGCGGCGGTCGAGGGATGAAACTGGGTCACATCGACGCCATTCGGAATTACCGCCGAGCGGGTGCCGGACGATGACGTTTCAAATAGATCCCGATCGCGGCCCGAGGTTAAAACGACACCGTCGAAGCGCTTCCACGCTGCCTTTTCTTCGCGGGCCAGCTTGCGCCAGTTGAGCGAACTGTAAGCCTGCCGCGACCAGCCATCGGCCGAACCCGCTGTGCGGCGTTGCAGATCGTACTCTATGTTGTGCTCGTCAAGTATCATAAGTGGTCGTTTGCCTCGAGAATCGTAGCGGTAGCAAGCCATATTTGCGAATTCGACCTGCACCACGTCGTAGTCGTTGTTGGCCAATTGTTCGTCGATTTTGTTTTGAAAGTCGGTTCGTTGGATCACTTGCAGGTGCTCGAAGCTGTGCAGCGACAGGAGCGACTGCATCTGCAAACCGCGCTTCTCGGCGACGGAACGTGGCTCAAGGTCGGGCAAGGTCATGACCTGCCTGCAATAGGCTGAAGTCGCCGCCACTGATTGTTCGGCGTAAGCGTCGGAAGAGTTGAACGATAGGATTGATACGTCGTGCTTTCGGGCCAACCCACGCATCAGCCCCTCCAGGCGGCGTTGACCTCCAAATCGCGCTGGACTGGGGAGATAGGGCGCAACGAACAGGATTTTCATAAGGCACATTCGCGAAAAACTGGAACGAGCGGCGTCGGTCGCATCTCACAGCGTTGCCGTGGTCGCCGCAAGGTCGCTGGATTCTGAGAAAGAGTTGAAATGCATGGCCCACCACGCTGACTGAGCCGCTCCGCTACTTGCGCCGATTCCAACACGACCACACCAAAAATTGCCGATCCCGGTTAACATTTCGCGTGATACCCGCGCCGCGGATCGATCGTACAACGACTGCGCAACCGATCGGCAAATCAGATCGTGCGTAATTCATTGTATTTTGCATTAGCGTTGGACGCGGCGGGCAAAAAGCAGCTTAATTTGCGGGGTTAATGATCAGTCCCTTTGTCACGAAAGAATGCGTCATTCATCGCGAACAGCAACTTCCGCATTATCCTTACGACATGACGGTGTCCGAAATATTCTCGTGGCAAGCTGTGCGCCACGCGGATCGACCAGCCATCCTGGATGGCGACGATTGCCTTACCTACGCTGAGCTGGAACGGTTGAGCAATCAGGTCGCGCGAGAACTCGCCACTGAAGGCGCAGGCGAAGGAGATACAATTTGCACCGTCACGATGCGCTCGACCGAGACGCTCGTGCTGTGGCTTGCGATCCTGAAGCTGGGCTGTGTCTATCTGCCGATCGATCCCGGCTATCCCGGCGCCGCGATCGCGCTGATGATCGTTGATGCCCGGCCGCGTCTCATCATTGCCGAAAGCATGCAGGCGGCTGACGGCATCGCGCCGGGTGACTGCCGGGTACTTGAAATCGGGTCGATCGTGGCTGCCGCTTTGGCTGGAAACTCAGACCCTTTGCCCTGCCATGTAAACGCGACCAGTCCAGCTTACATCATGTTCACTTCGGGCTCGACGGGGCGTCCGAAGGGTGTGGTCGTTTCGCATCGCGCCATCGTGCGGCTCGTCCGCGACCAGAGTTATGTCGATTTCGGCGAAACCGCTGTCTTTTTACAGATGTCGGCGCTCGCCTTCGACGCGTGTACGTTTGAAATATGGGGGGCGCTGCTCAATGGAGGCAGCATCGGCATCATCGCGGGCGAGCGCATTTCGATCCCGCAGATCGGTGAGGCAATCGCGCGGTACGGGGTGAACACCGTCTTCATGACGACGGCCTTGTTCAATGCAATTGTCGACCTCGATATCGATGTTCTCGCGGGGTTGCGGCAGGTGATGGTCGGTGGGGATGTCGTCTCGCCGAAGCATTTGCTCGCAGCGATGGAAAAATTTCCGGAAGCGAAGTTCATAAACGGCTATGGGCCGACCGAGGCGACGACCTTCAGTCTTTGCTACCGGTTGGAACGTGGCGGCTGGGGTGCAGGCCAGATACCGATCGGCTCGCCGCTTAACCATACGCACGCTTATATTCTCGATGCCGACATGAACCGATGCGCCGATGGTGGACCTGGTGAATTGTGGATTGGAGGCGATGGCGTCGCGATAGGTTATCTGAACCGGCCGGAACTGACTGCCGACCGATTTAGGCCAGATCCCTTCGCCACACATTCATCCGCTCGGATGTATGGAACCGGCGATCTCGCGCGCGTTCGTCAAGACGGCCACATCGAGTTTCTCGGTCGTAACGACCGGCAGATCAAGATCGACGGCAAGCGTATCGAGCTCGATGAGATCGAGCATGCTCTGCGACTGTCTCCGGCGGTTGCCGATGCCGTCATTTCCGTTCGTGTGCTTGGGTCGGTCGACAAGCAAATCGTCGCCTTCGTCAAACTGGCAAAGAATGTGCATGCCAATCATTCAGTGGCAATGATCATCGACGAACTGCGCAATCGGCTACCGCGCCACATGATTCCTGCGCGGACGGTCGCCGTCGCGGATTTTCCTCTGACGGAAAACGGGAAGATCAACAAATCAGCATTAATGCAGCTTTTGGTGACGTAATGAAAAAGGATGAGGATGTGACGCCTGCTACCGTCGCTGGTGGTTATGCCGATGCGATCGGTACCCTCTGGACTGCCGTTCTCGGAGCTGCG
>JANXYD010000365.1 GCA_025350265.1 Hyphomicrobiaceae bacterium
GGCCGTCGATGTCCGCCAGCGACCCGACCACGGTCTGGCCGACGATCTCCTGGCCAGCCTGTCCTGGGTTAACGGGGATGACGCGATAGCCCTTGGTGATCAGATATTTGAGCACGAAATAGCTGGGCCGGCTGGTGTTTCTGGATGCGCCGACCATGGCGATCCCACGCACCCCTGATAGGACCTCAGCGATCACGGCATCGGAATAGGTGTCGTGTGACATCTCCGTGCGTCCCTCCAGGCGTAGAGCGGCTGTGACTTACTGGCCCGCCTGTCCGCCGCCTAGCATCTGGTTCAACATCGCACCATTGACGCTGACGCCAGCGCGCTGCTGCAGCGCCGCGACGAACGTATTGAGGGTGTCTGACTGCAGCGTGCGCGTCAATTCTCCCTTGAGTTTGTCTGACTGTTCCTTGCTCGGCTCGTCCGGTACCTTGAGCGCCGTCAGCTTGAATACCGTGCGCGACTTGCCGTCGGCGGTTGCCACCGACGACGCCGCATTCAGTGGCAGTGTAAACGCCTGCTGCACGCCGCTAGCGGTAAGTCCGGGCGGCGAGGTGTTGCGGGTAATGGCGGGCGTATTTTCCAGTTTTGCTCCAGCGGCCTTGGCGAGCGCCGACATCGCTTCACCCTTGATCGCGCGCTCGACGAAGCCTGCGGATACCGTTGCGAGTTCGCGCCGCGTCTCGGCCTCGGTCCACGCGGTTTTCGCGTCGGCCTTGACGTCATCAAAGGCGCGCTCTTTTTCAGGCGAGACGCCGAGCACGCTGACCCAGCCAGCGCCCCCGTCGGCGAGATCGACCGGGTCCGCATCGAGGCCGACGGTGCCGCCGAATGCCGCAGCCGTCAGCGACGGCGCATCCGGCATATCGATGGCCGGCTTGCCATCCGGTCCCTTACCCGTGCGGTCGATTTGCGCGATCTCGATGTAGGGTAGGCTGAGTTTCGTGGCGATGTCCGACAGTGGCTTGCCGGCCGACCGTTCGTCTTCCACCTGGCCGACCATCGCCTGTATTTCGCGCAACGCCTTGCTCGCCTGCAGGCCGTCCTTGATCTCCGGAGTGACCTCGACCAACGTTTTCTGCTTGCCGGGCACGATCTCGGTGACCTTGACGACGACGGTGGCGAACGTGCCTTCGACCACGGGCGACACTTCATCTTTCTTCAAAGCGAAGGCGGCATCGGCGATCTTACTGTCGATCATCTTTTTCCGGGCCAGCGTGCCGAGATCCAGATCACTTTCCTTGGCACCGAGCTTGACCGCCGTTTCGACAAAGTTTTTGGCTTTCGCAAGTTCCGGCAGCGCCTTGTCGGCCGCCGCTTTATCCGGGAATGCCATCTGCAACACGTGGCGCTGCTCGGGGATGTTGAAGCGCTCCTTGCCCTGCTCGTAGTTTTCCTTGATTTCGTCGTCGCTCACTTCGACCTTCGACTTGACGGCCTCGCGCGTCAGAAGCAACAGGCCGACCTTGCGCTGTTCCGGTAGCAGGAACTGCCGCTTATTGGCTTCGAAATACTCTTTCAGCTTGGCATCGTCGGGCTCCGCCAGCTTCACCACCTTGGCCGGATCGAGCGTGATGAACTCGATCGTGCGTGTCTCGTCGCGCCATTTGTGGATGAGGTCGACATAGGCTTGCGGCGGCGTCATGCCGGCCAACAAGCTGTCAGTCAACTGCTCGCGCACCTCGTCGCGCTTGCGCATGGCGACGAAGCTCTGTTCGCTCAAGTTGTTCTGCTTCATGATGGCGTCGAAGCGGTCCTTCGAAAATTTACCGTTGAGTTCGGCAAAGCTCGGATCGGCGCGAATCTCGTCGCCGATCAATTGATTGGACAGCGTTAGTCCCAGGCCGCGCACCTCTTGATCGAGCGCCGCCGTGCTTGCAAGCCGCGACAGCACGCGCTGGTCTAGGCCATAATATTTCGCTTGCTCGGCGGTGATGCGACGGCCAGCCTGGCGTGAAATCTGCTCGATCTCGGCCTGATAGGCGCGCTGGAAGTCTTCCGGATTGATGCGCTGGTCGCCGACTTTGGCAAGCCAAGTGCTGCCGCCATTGCTCCACTCAGGTCCAATGCCCCAAAATGCAAACGCCACGATCAGCGGCAAAAACAGGATGACGGCGGCGACCTTGGAGGTGGCACCACGGCGCAGGAGTTCGAGCATCGGTACATTTCCAACTGTTGGACGGGACTAACGGGCGCGCCTCCGCACCCCGATACCGCACGCCATCACGCCTGTCGATACCGGCGGGCGCGCTACGCTCTATCGCAAGCGCGGTAAAAACGTTGCAAAAATCGCACAACCTCGCGTCGTCTCAATGTTGGTGGGCGACATTGCGTTGCCGTTCGCGGCCGGACATGGCAAACGGGCGGTCGCGGTTCGATCCGGGTTGCCGAATGGCTGTTTGACTATGTCTTAAGGTTTTTTTGACCATAACGGTAACAGCCGACGTCGGTGGCATCGCGCCAGCCAACTCGGGACCGAGATAAACAGACACAACAAGACACTATCAATGGAGCGTTGAGATGATCCGTCAGTTGTCGCTAGGACGTTTGGCTGCGGTCGCCCTGCTGAGCCTGGGTGTCGTCGCCGGCATCGCGCCTGCCGCCGAGGCGGCGCAGTCGCTGTTCTTCGATTGGGGTGGCGATGATCAACAGGGCGGCGCGGGCAAGCAGTCCGTGCGGTTTCCCGGCACTTATCGCCCCGGCGAACTGATCGTCAGCTTCGGCGACCGCAGGATCTATCATGTGACGGGTGCCGGCACCGCCGACAGCTACCCGATTGCCATTCCGCGCGACGATGCGCGCTGGCAGGGCGTCACCAGCGTTACCGACAAGCGCGAAAATCCGTCGTGGACTCCGACCGACCACATGCGGGCTAAAAATCCGCGCCTGCCCAGCTGGGTGCCCGGTGGACATCCGATGAATCCGTTGGGCGTCCGCGCCATGTATCTTGGCTCCAGTGAATATCGCATTCACGGCACCGACGCGCCTTGGACCATCGGCACGTCGGCCTCGAGTGGCTGCGTGCGCATGACCAACCAGGATGTGCTAGACCTCTATCCGCGCGTCGCCAAGGGCACCAAGGTGACGGTCACCTGGCAGAAGTTCGCCGGCGGTACAGCAGCCATCGCCAGCGCCGAGGATACGTCCGCCACCGCAAAGAAAAAGTATCTCCGCCCCGTTCAGGCGCGCCGCTCGGTGCCCGCCGCCGGTTCCGGCGAGTAGTACGTCGCGCATCGGAGTAGTCAGGGGTGGACGCCAAGTCCGCCCCTTTTTTTTGGTGCGGACGGCTCAGGTGGCGACAGACGCCGGACGTGGCTGCAGCAACGGTTTGATATCCGCCGGCAGCGGGCATTCGTAGGGCGTGGTTTCCGTTCGCTTGGCCAAGTCAGCCTTCGCACTGGCGATGAGGCTGGGATCGCGGAACGCATCGACGGCCACCCCGGCCATCACTTTGGCCGCGTTGATCATGCCCTTTTTGGCTTGGCCCGACTTGCCCTGCGCGGTGATCTGCCATGAGTGGCCGGGCGTGCCGATGGCGTGCGTGGCGATGCGCGCCTGCACCGTCGGCACCACCCAGCTTACGTCGCCGACGTCGGTCGAGCCCATCATTGGCGCGCCTCTGGTGCCGAATGGCACGATGAAGTCGCACAGCGGCGTGTTTCTCTTGTGGGCAACGCCGGCGCGCTCGTAGGCCGAAGCAATATCGTCGACGCTCAGCGTCGCCTGGATCTGGGCGGCATAGGCACGGTCGGCATCGTCGAAGGGCGGCGGACCCAACGCGTCCAATTGTTGCTGCATGGCGTGCTCGAGCGGGGTGTTGCCGAGCAGGTTTGAGACCGCGCTCACCACCTGCATCTCGACTTCGGTCTCGGTCATCAACGCTGCGCCCCGCGCAACCTTTTGCACCCGCTCGACCAACGCTCGCATGCCCGGCAGATCGCGCGAGCGGATGGCGTAGCGAACCTTCGCGCGTGCCTGCACCACATTCGGCGCGACGCCGCCGCCGTCGATCATGGCATAGTGGATACGCGCGTCCGACGGCATGTGCTCGCGCATGTAGTTGACGCCGACGTTCATCAATTCGACAGCGTCCAGCGCACTGCGGCCGAGGTGGGGGGCGGCCGCTGCGTGTGAGGCGCGCCCTTTGAAGGTGAAGTCCATGCGCGTGTTGGCGAGGCTCTTGGCGTCGTCGACCCGGTTGATGGCCGCCGGATGCCAGGTTATGGCGATGTCGACGTCGTCGAACAGGCCGGCCCGCACCATGAACGCCTTGGCAGCCCCGCCTTCCTCCGCGGGGCAACCATAATATCGAACGCGGCCCTTGATGCCTTTTGCAGTCAGGTAGTTTTTTACCGCCGTCGCCGCCAGCAGCGCCGCTGACCCCAGCATGTTGTGGCCGCAGCCGTGGCCGGGCGCGCCGCGTTCGAGTTCCCTGGGTTCGGCAATGCCGGCCACTTGCGATAGGCCCGGCAGCGCATCGTATTCGCCGAGGATGGCGATCACCGGTCCGCCCTCGCCGGCTTCACCCATGACAGCAGTCGGGATGTCGGCGATGCCTTCGCGGATGCGGAAGCCCTCCTCGGCCAGCATCGCGCTGTGTTCGGCTGCCGAGCGATATTCGGTGTAGCAGATTTCGGGCATACCCCAGACACGATCCGATAGCGCTTCGTAGGCGTCCTTGCGGGCATCCACGAAAGTCCAGATATCCCGGCTGTTGCGCATCATGACTTTCCCTCGCGTGGATGGGGTTGCGATGGGCAGTGTCGCCGCGTCCGCCGCCCCGCGCAAGGTGGTGGCGCGCGTCTCAGGTTTGCGCCGCGTTCCGAGCCACGGTGATCGAAAGGGCGGCGGAAATCATTTGATTATTGGCTCCCGGTGTCATTCGCAGAAATTCCGCAGGGGCTGCTGAAATCCTCTTTTGACAGTCGCCCATGTTGGACGCGCAGACGAACAACGAAGGTTTTCACGCCAATGCGCGGCAGCTTTTACGCTAGCTGCGGAAATCGCGGGATCGGAAGCAAGGGGCTAGATCCGGACTCGCGATATTCCCTCCTGGCACTCGATTGCTGCGGCTTGGTGAGTTCATAGCGAAACGCCGCAGCAGGCGCCACAATTGTTACTGGTTTGCATCGAGGTCGGTAGGCCCCCTAGTGACGGGCACGGCGACGCCGACACCCGATGGTGAAGCGATGTTACTGAAGCCAGCTTTTGAACGACTGAAGTCGTCTTCTGAAAATGACGCCTTCTGCATCAGTTTTCATCTTATCTACGCGATCGCATAATATGTATTATGGAAAATTACTGTCAATAAAATAAAATTGCGATAGTGTTGACGATTTTTTGCATTCTTCTACCACCCGTTTTTGCATGCAACTTTGTGGTGCGCCGTCGATCCGGTTGAAGCATTTGCTGTGGCGCTTTGTGCCTGTAAAGGCAAGCTCTGCCTGCGGTGGACAAGCTGCGCTGGGGCCTTTACCAACTTCGGCAACACTTATCAGGCGTTCGCGGGCCGCTGTTGCCGCGCGCTCGCATATGCTCACCCGGACTGTAACGGAACTTCAGATGGCCAGCGTCAACCAGATCCGCTCGACTTTCACTGATTATTTCAAGAAAAACGGCCACGAGCACGTGCCGTCCGCATCGCTGGTGCCCCACAACGATCCGACGCTGATGTTCACCAGCGCGGGCATGGTGCAGTTCAAGAACCTGTTTACGGGGCAGGAGCATCGCCCGTACAAAACCGCGACCACATCGCAGAAATGCCTGCGCGCCGGTGGCAAGCACAACGACCTCGATAACGTCGGCTACACGGCACGGCATTGCACGTTTTTTGAGATGCTCGGCAACTTCTCGTTCGGCGACTACTTCAAGGAGCGTGCAATCACGCTGGCCTGGAACCTTGTCACCAAGGAGTACGGCCTCAAGAAGGATAAGCTCATCATCACGGTTTATTCTGAGGATGAAGAGGCGGCGACGCTGTGGAAGAAGATCGCCGGCATCAAGGACGACAAGATCATCCGCATCTCGACGTCGGACAACTTCTGGAGTGCGGGCGACACCGGGCCCTGCGGGCCGTGCTCGGAGATCTTCATCGATCAAGGCGACAAGGTGCAGGGCGGCCCGCCCGGAAGCGCGGATGCCGACGGTGACCGGTTCCTTGAGTTCTGGAACCTCGTGTTCATGCAGTTCGATCAGGTGGGCCCCGGCAACCGCATCAATCTGCCGAAGCCGTCGATCGATACCGGCATGGGGCTGGAACGCATTTCGGCGATTCTGCAGGGCGTTCATTCTATCTTCGATACGGACCTCTTCAAGGCGCTGATCGCCGCATCAGTGGACGCTACCGGCGTGGCCGCCAAGGGTGATCAGGCACCGAGCCACCGCGTGATCGCCGACCACCTCCGCGCCAGCTGTTTCCTCATTGCCGAGGGTGTGCTGCCGTCGAACGAGGGGCGCGGCTACGTCGCGCGCCGCATCATGCGCCGCGCCATGCGGCATGCGCATCTGCTTGGCGCGAAGGAACCTCTGATGCACAGGCTGGTGCCCGCCCTGGTGCGCCAGATGGGCGACACGTACCCGGAACTGGTGCGCGGGCAGGCGTTGATCACCGAGACGCTGAAGCTCGAGGAAACCCGCTTCCGCAAGACGCTGGAGCGCGGCCTCGTGCTGCTCGACGATGCGTCGAACAACTTGCGCCGCGGCGACGTACTGGCTGGGGAGGTGGCGTTCAAGTTGTATGACACGTATGGTTTCCCACTCGACCTGACGCAAGATGCGCTGCGCGCGCGCGACATCGGCGTGGATATGAAGGCTTTCGATACCGCCATGCAGGCGCAAAAGGCCGAGGCGCGGAAATCATGGAAAGGCTCGGGCGAGGCCGGCACTGAAGGCGTTTGGTTCGAGATCAAGGAAAAGTCTGGCGCTTCCGAATTCCTCGGCTACGAGACGGAAAAGGCCGAAGCTGAAATCTCGGCGATCGTCAGGGATGGCAAGCAGGTCAAGTCGCTGGCGAAGGGCGATACGGCCGAGATCGTCGTCAACCAGACGCCCTTCTACGGCGAGAGCGGCGGACAGGCGGGCGACCTCGGCGTCATCACGGGCGCAAAGGGGGCAATCTTCCGCGTCACCGACACGCAGAAGAAGCTCGGCGATGTCTTCGTGCACGAAGGCGTGGTGGAGGCCGGCAGCTTCAAGTCTGGCGACCACGTGACGTTGCAAGTCGATCACGCCAGGCGCACCGCCACCCGCGCCAATCATTCCGCCACCCACCTCATCCACGAGGCGCTGCAACAGGTGCTGGGCGAACACGTGCAACAGAAGGGCTCGCT
>JANXYD010000413.1 GCA_025350265.1 Hyphomicrobiaceae bacterium
CATCTGGTTTGCCCGCAAATTTCCGTCCCCCATTCACCCGAGAGGACGTTCTGATGAGCGCTGAGATGACGCGCGTATGGGCGCGGCGCAAAAATTCTATGATCGGAAGCATCCAATGATCGGACTGGGCCACTATCTCACTGTTGCCGCGATGCTGTTCACGCTCGGCATCTTTGGCATCTTCCTCAACCGCAAGAACGTGATCGTCATCATGATGTCGATCGAGTTGATGCTGTTGGCGGTCAATATCAATCTGGTGGCGTTCTCGTCGTATCTCGGCGATCTCGCGGGACAGGTGTTCGCGCTGTTCGTGCTGACGGTTGCTGCTGGTGAAGCCGCCATCGGCCTTGCCATCGTCGTCGTCTATTTCCGCAACCGCGGCTCCATCGCGGTCGAGGATATCAATATGATGAAGGGGTGAAGCTCCCTCTCCCCGTTGCTCTCGCAGCGGGGAGAGGGGCGGGGTGAGGGGCGGTACCGCGCTCCAGGCCTTTTGCATGAATCCCATTCGAGCCTGCCGCCGCCCCTCACCCTAACCCTCTCCCCATCACGCAGTGTCATAGGGAGAGGGGACTAGATCGAGCCTCACATGACCACCGCCGCACTCCTCATCGTCTTCCTGCCGCTCGCCGGCGCTATCATCGCGGGCTTCTTCGGGCGCGTGCTCGGCGAACGGCCAAGCGAAGTCATGACCACCGCGTTCCTGCTGATCGCGGCGGCGCTGTCATGGTGGGTGTTCACGCAGGTCGGTTTCAATCACGTCACCTTCAAGGTGCCCGTCATGCGCTGGATCACCTCCGGCGACCTGGATGTGAATTGGGCACTGCGCGTCGATACGCTGACCGCTGTGATGCTCGTGGTTGTGACCACGGTATCGAGCCTGGTGCACCTCTATTCCATTGGCTACATGCACGAGGACGATAGCCGCCAGCGCTTCTTCGCATACCTGTCGCTGTTCACCTTCGCCATGCTGATGCTGGTGACGGCCGACAACCTGCTGCAGATGTTCTTCGGCTGGGAAGGCGTGGGCCTCGCCTCCTACCTGCTGATCGGCTTCTGGTACAAGAAGCCGTCAGCCAACGCTGCCGCCATCAAGGCTTTCGTAGTCAATCGCGTCGGCGACTTCGGTTTCGCGCTCGGGATTTTTGGGCTGTTCGCAGTCGTCGGCTCGATCAACCTCGACCAGATCTTTGCGGCCGTCCCCGCGCTCGCCGGCAAGCCGTTTGAATTCCTCGGCTATCAAGTGGATATGCTGACGTGTCTGGCGCTGCTGCTGTTCATGGGCGCGATGGGCAAATCAGCGCAATTCCTGCTGCACACCTGGCTGCCCGACGCCATGGAAGGCCCGACGCCGGTTTCCGCGCTGATCCACGCAGCCACCATGGTCACCGCCGGCGTCTTCATGGTTGCCCGCATGTCACCGGTGTTCGAACTGGCACCGCAAGCGTTGCAGGTCGTCACCTTCATCGGCGCGCTGACCGCGTTTTTTGCGGCCACCGTCGGCCTCGTTCAAAACGACATCAAACGCGTGATTGCTTATTCCACCTGCTCGCAATTGGGTTACATGTTCGTGGCCTGCGGCGTCGGTGCGTACACGGCCGGAATCTTCCACCTGTTCACGCACGCGTTCTTCAAGGCGCTGCTGTTCTTGGGCGCGGGCTCGGTCATCCACGCCATGCATCACGAACAGGACATGCGCAACATGGGCGGGTTGCGGAAGCTCATTCCCAAGACCTGGGCGATGATGCTGATCGGCACGCTGGCGCTGACCGGCGTCGGCATTCCCGGCTTCATCGGATTCGCGGGCTTCCATTCCAAGGATGCCATCGTCGAGGCCGCCTACGCCGCGCACACGCCTAACAACTATGCCTTCTGGGTGTTGACGATCGCCGCGTTCATGACCAGCTTTTATTCCTGGCGGTTGATGTTCATGACGTTCCACCAGCCCGCACGTTGGGGCACCGATCACGCCGGACACGACGAACACGCGGAGCCCGACACAGCCGCGGATCATACCCACGACGATCACGGCCACGACCACACGCCGCACGAATCACCCTTGGTGATGCTGATCCCGCTTTACGTGCTGGCCGCCGGCGCGGTGCTGGCTGGCGTGGTGTTCGCCAAATACTTCATCGGCACCGGGCATAGCCACGGCGACGCCGATCCCTACAAGACGTTCTGGGGCAGCGCGATCGGCGAGGGCACACACAACCACATCCTGCACGCCATGCACGAAATCCCCCGCTGGGTAGGCTTTGCGCCGACCATCGCCATGCTCACTGGACTGGGGCTCGCCTATGTCTATTACATCCAGTCGCCGCACCTGCCGGCGGCCACCGCGCGCGCGTTCCGGCCCCTCTACCTGTTCTTCCTGAACAAGTGGTACATCGACGAGTTGTATGACTTCCTGTTCGTGCGCCCCGCATTCGCCATTGGCCGCTTCCTGTGGAAGGGCGGCGACGGCGCAGTTATCGACGGCACCATCGACGGGACGGCGGCTGCGGTCAGTTGGGGCACCGCGCGCGCGGTGCGCTTCCAGACCGGCTATGTCTACAACTACGCGTTCGTCATGCTGATCGGTGTCGCCGCCATTCTCACCTACATGATCGCCGGAGGCATTGGGCGCTGACAGGCCCAGCCGAGCGCCAAGCCCGAGCCATGCTTGCAACACGGCGGACCCATGCTGAGGCAGATCGTGCCATTCAGTTGCCGCACGCGATCCGTACGGGGCCGTCCTACGTTTCAGAGAATTCTGGCGCAGATGACATGGTCCGGTTCTGGCAAAATCTAGCAGTGGAAAGTCATCCGGGCTTGGCCTAGGCTTGTGCCGTTCATACGGAGGATGGCCCAACTCAAAGACGGCCGCCTCGTTCAAGGGAGGGTATCTGATGCAGAAGTGCACGCGGTTGCAATCGATGGGGCGTGGCCTCGGCTTGTTGGCGGGGGCGTTATTGTCGACGCTGCCAATGGCGGCACGTGCGCAGACAGCCGCACCGGAATTGCCCGCTGTGAAGCTCGGCATCGTCACGTTTTTGACTGGGCCGGCGGCGGGGCCATTTGGCATTCCCGCGCGTAATGCGGCTGAAATCATGATCGAGATGTTGAATGCCGGCAAGGTTCCGGCACCCTACGCGACCGTCGGCCTCGGCGGCGCGCAGATCCAACCCAAGATCCTCGACGAGAACGGCTCGACGGCCAACCAGGTGACCGAATTCCGCAATCTCGTTCAGCGCGACGGCATGGAAGCGGTTGTGGGCTATATCTCGTCGGGCAACTGCCTGGCGGTCGCCCCCGTCGCCGAAGAACTGAAGGCACTGACGGTGCTGTTCGATTGCGGCACGCCGCGAATTTTCGAGGAAAAGCCGCTCAAGTACGTATTCCGCGCAACGCCGCATGCAACCATGGATAACGTGGCCGCCGCGCGCTACGTGCTGAAAAAATTCCCCGACCTCGCCAGCTATTCGGGCATCAACCAGAACTATGCCTGGGGCCAGGACAGCTGGCGCGATTTCGTCGCCGCCATGAAGACGCTGTCGGCCAAGACCAAGGTCGACAAGGAGCTGTTCCCCAAGTTGTTCGCGGGCGAGTATGGTGCCGAAGTATCGGCGCTGCTGACATCGAATTCGCCGGTGGTGCATTCGAGTTTCTGGGACGGCGATCTCGAAAGCTTCGTGGTGCAGAACGGCGCACGCGGCCTCTCGAGCCGCACGACCATGCTCTATACGGCGGGCGAGTCGGCCATGTACCGGCTGGGCGCGAAAATGCCG
>JANXYD010000458.1 GCA_025350265.1 Hyphomicrobiaceae bacterium
ATCGGCGATCGTGTCATCATCCACGGCGGTGTCCGCATCGGCCAAGACGGCTTCGGCTTTGCCATGGGACCCGGTGGCCATCTGAAAGTGCCGCAGATCGGCCGCGTCATCGTCCAGAACGATGTCGAAATCGGTGCCAACAGCGCGATCGATCGCGGTGCGCTCAAGGATACCAGCATAGGTGAGGGCACCAAAATCGATAATCTCGTCCAGATCGGCCACAACGTCGTTGTCGGCCGCCATTGCGTCATCGTCGGCCAGGTCGGCATTGCCGGATCAGCGGTGCTGGAAGACTATGTGGTGATCGGCGGCCAGGGCGGCGTCGCCGGGCACATCACGATCGGCATGGGTGCGCAGATCGCCGGTGCCAGTCACGCCAAGGACAGTGTGCCGGCCGGTGCCCGGATGATCGGCACCCCCGCCCGCACGCTGCGTGAATGGGGACGCGAGCAGGTCGTCTTGAAGCGCCTGATGTCTGATCCGCCCGGACGCGCAGGTGCAACTTCCAACCCGACCGATAGCCACGACGACCCCACCCCCTAAGGTGCGCCGGAAAAAATACGAAGCGGTTTACCATCCGCCGCACGACGAAACATGACACCAGGGTCGCGCCGCGATTAAACTAAAACCGGAGCGGCCCTAGGTCTTTTACAGGCCGTGTTTTAACCTCGCGCATGGCCTTGCGCCGACGTCCGGGCTTAGAGCACCGGCACCGATATAGATTGGAGCGACGAAACTCATGGTCGACGACGCCAAGTCCCAGAAGCAGCCTCTGCCCAGCGCCGATATCGAGCTGATCATGAAGCTGTTGCCGCACCGCTATCCGTTTCTGCTGCTCGACCGCATCGTCGACATGGATCGTGACGAGAGCGCCACCGGCATCAAGAACGTGACGTTCAACGAGCCGTTTTTCCAGGGCCATTTCCCGGGCTATCCGGTCATGCCGGGGGTGTTGATCATCGAAGCCCTGGCGCAGACTGCAGGCGCGCTGTGCGTGCATAATTCCGGCCACATCGATATTCCGCAGGTCGTGTACTTCATGGGGATCGATGGTGCCAAGTTCCGAAAACCGGTCGTGCCCGGCGACCAACTGCACTTGCACGTCAAAAAAATTCGCAGCCGCGGCCCTGTCTGGCGCTTCGCTTGCGAAGCCAAGGTCGCCGGCCTAACCGTCGCCGAAGCTGAAATCAGCGCCATGATCGTGGACCGCTCAAATGTCAAAAAAGCTTAAAACGAAGTTGCCCGTTCTGATCAAAGCGCCCCCACTCCCAGCCCCGAAGGTGCATCCGTCGGCGATTGTGCAGGCGGGTGCCCAAGTCGGTAACGGATGCGAGGTCGGCCCGTTCTGCCATGTCGGTTCCGAGGTGGTTCTTGGCCAAGGCGTGCGGTTGTTGAGCCACGTCGTGATTGCCGGCAAGACCAGCATCGGTGATCGCACGCGCGTCTTTCCATTCGCATCGCTCGGCCACGAACCGCAGGATTTGAAGTATCAGGGCGAACCCGTAACCTTGACGATCGGCAGCGATTGCACAATCCGTGAAGGCGTCACGATGAATCCGGGCACGGGTGGTGGCGGCTCCATCACCTCGGTCGGCGATCGCTGCACGTTCCTCGCCAATGCGCATGTCGCCCACGATTGCCGCATCGGCAACAACGTCATATTTTCGAACGGCGTGCTCGTGGCGGGCCATTGCAGGGTCGGCGATTTCGTCATTATCGGCGGCGGCGCGGGCGTGCACCAATTCTGCCGCATCGGCCATCATGCCTTCGTGGGCGGCCTCGCCGGCATTGAGAACGATGTCATTCCTTATGGCATGGCGCTCGGCAATCGCGCGGGGCTCGCCGGCCTCAACGTCGTTGGCATGAAGCGCCTGCAATTTGATCGTACGCAGATTCAGAGCCTGCGCCACGCCTACCGGCTGTTGTTTTCCAATGAGGGTACGTTGGCCGAGCGCCTCGTCGACATCGAGGACGAAAAGGTCGCCAAGGATCCCTATGTCCGTGAGATCATCGATTTTATCAAGGCACCTTCCGAGCGTTCGCTGTGTCTGCCGCGCAGTGCCTGATACGCTTGTGAACGGAGCGGCTTGATGGAACGTATTGCCATTCTTGCAGGCGGCGGCCGTCTTCCCATTGTGCTCGCCGAAAGCATCAACGCACACGGCGGTTGCGCCCACCTCGTCGCCGTTCGCGGCGAGGCCGGCCCGGAAATCGAATCGTTACCCCACACTTGGGTGACGTGGGGCTCGGTGAATGCGATCCTGGCCACACTCAAGCGGGAGAGCAACGGCACCATGATGATCGCCGGCAGTGTCAGCCGTCCCAACCTGTGGCACCTCAAGCCCGACTTCGGCTTGATCAGGTACCTGCCGCAAATCCTGCAGATGCTGAAGGGCGGCGACGATGCCGTCTTGACCCGCCTCATTCGTTTTTTCGAAACGCACGGCCTGACCGTCAAGGGCGTATCCGACATTGCGCCTGAACTGCTCGCGCAGGCCGGTCCTTCGGGTACCTCGACTCCAGTGCCGCAACAGGCACGCGATGACGCGGCGCTTGGGTTCCGTATCCTCGACGCCCTCGCCGATCTCGATGTCGGTCAAGCGATCACGCTCGAACACGGACTTATCCTCGCAATCGAGGGCGCAGAAGGTACCGATCGCATGCTGCAGCGCATTGCGTCGCTCGACGGGCGCCGCGTGCGAGGTGCGGTGCTAGTCAAGGGTCCCAAGCGTGGCCAGGATCTGCGCGTCGACGTGCCGACGGTCGGCGCAAAAACGATCGACAGCCTCGCGTCGGCGCGCGTCGCAACGATGGTCGTCGTCGCTGGCAAAACGCTGCTGCTGGAGCGTGACGAGATGCTGCGCCGCGCTGACGCGGCGGCGATTTCTTTGCTTTGCCTGG
Source organism: Hyphomicrobiaceae bacterium (assembly GCA_025350265.1). Lineage (GTDB taxonomy): Bacteria > Pseudomonadota > Alphaproteobacteria > Rhizobiales > Hyphomicrobiaceae > JABFRJ01. The sequence goes on from JANXYD010000458.1 coordinate 2,902, forward strand.
ATCGTGATCCCCCCCACGCCGACGTGGCGGTGGCGCGATCGTGGCGACGGGCGCAGCTGCCTTCTCGTCACGGCACGATGCTTGGTCGCCGAGCCCCTAAGGCTGCGGACAGCCGCGACGCGTGCATCGCCGCAGAAGTGATACGACGGCTGCAGCCATTTGGAACGGGCCAAGCTGCAGTTGTGGTGCGTGAACATGTTCTGGCAGTCGCCGCCGCAGAAGGACCGATTGCGATGGCGAAACGCATCGCGGTTTTGCGGCAATGGGGCCGTGGTCGCACCGGCCGCGGTGCATTGGCGGTTGCGTTCGACGCCGCACTCGACGATCCGTCGCATTTGATGGCGATGATTGAAAACCTGGACGGGGCGGGCCTTGCTGGTGTCGCGATCGTTTTGTCTCGCGTTGCCTCCGCGCAGGATTGCCGTATCGCTCAGGCGGTGGCGCTGGCCGATAAGCTTGGCTTATTCCTGATCGCGCTCGAAGCGGACGCGCTCGCACCGGCAATCGAGGCGGCGTGATGCATGACCCAGCCTGAAGCTCAGCCACCAAGCAGCGGCGGCCGATTCGCCAAGAGCATCGATATCTCGTCGAGCCGGCGCGATCTGCGCCTGTTCATGGTTGCGGGCGAACATTCCGGCGATGCTCTCGGCGGTCGCCTGATGGCCGCCATCAATACCGCCGCCCGTGGCCGCGTCACCTATCTCGGGGTCGGCGGTCCGGCGATGCGGGCACATGGCTTGATATCCCAGTTCCCGTTGTCAGACGTCGCTGTGATGGGGCCTGCGGCCATTGCGAAAGTTCTGCCGCGACTGATCCGGCGCGTCTATCGCACGGTCGATGCAGCGGTGGCAGCCCAACCGGACGCGATCGTCATTATCGACGCTCCCGAGTTTACCCATCCGATCGCCAAGCGCATCCGGCAGAAACTGCCGCGCGTTCCGATTATCGACTATGTCAGCCCCAGTGTCTGGGGCTGGCGGCCAGGGCGCGCCCGACGCATGCGTGCCTATGTCGATCATGTTCTGGCATTACTCCCGTTCGAGCCTGAAGTGCACGTGCGGCTTGGCGGCCCTCCTTGCACCTACGTCGGCCACCCATTGGTCGAGCGTATCGACGAACTGCGTGGCATCGACGCTGAACCGCTCCGCAGTCAACTCGCCATTGCCGAGGGGCAACCCGTTCTCGTCGTGCTGCCCGGCAGTCGGCGATCGGAGGTCGAGCGACTGATGCAGCCTTTCGGGGAGGCGGTCACGCTGCTCCGGGAACAGGGCATCAACCCGGTGGTCGTCATCCCCGTCGTGCCGCACGTCCGCGATCTCGTCGAACGGCAGTTGGTCTCTTGGCCAGTTACGCCTTACCTGATTGAAGGCGACGACGATAAATTGCGCGCCTTCAAATTGGCGACCGCAGCGCTGGCTGCCTCCGGCACGGTAACTTTGGAACTTGCGCTGACGGGCACGCCGATGGTCGTCGGCTACAAGGTCGACGCACTTGCCGCGAAGTTCCGCTTTCTGATGAAAGTACAATCCATCGTGCTCGCCAATCTGGTGCTGGGCGAAAACGCCTTTCCAGAGTTCAAGCAAGAGGACTGCACGGGCCCAAGATTGGCTGAGGCGCTGGCACCGCTATTGACCGATACCGAAGCCCGGGCCCGCCAGATCAGAGCGCTCGCACTTGTTCCAGGTAAACTGCAGGTAACGACTAATCCGAGCATGGCCGCGGCGCAGATTATTTTGACGCTTGCCGACGCGGGTCGGCGTTGAGACGTTTTGAGCGTTGCTTCGCGTGAAGACGCTTGCCGCGTCCGTTTGAAAGCCCCGCATCAAGCGGGGCTTTTTTTATCTCATCCGAACAGCTTCAATTGCCGTTCGTCTTGTCCCTTGGTTTCGCGCGCGAGCTGTTCGATGCGGTCGAAGGGAACTTGTTCGGCCGTGATGAGCGAGCGATGCGCCTTGATCGCGCGCACCAAACCTTCTTGCACCAGATGGAATTCACCGACCGTCTGCCCCGGCAGAACGGTTGCTGCATCCAATCCGCTGTCGGACTGGAACGCAGCCTTGAGCTTCTTGAGTGCGGTGTCCTCGCGCACACGGCCGATGAACCAACTGGTGATTTGATCTCTGCTCTTATAGTCGAGGTCGCCCGGCGATTGCGTTGCCAGCATTATACCGAGGCCCGCCGATCGGGCTCGCTTGAGCAAACTCTGCAGTGGTTCCGCCGTCGCAGGCTTAGCATTGGCCGGAATATAGAGATCGGCTTCATCCAACATCAACACCGCTTGCAGTTCGTCATTCGGGTTGCGTTGGCAGAAGCGCAATGCTTCGGCTAAAAACTGCGACACCCAGAACAGGATATTCTCGTTATCGCCGAGGAACCCTGTGTAGATAATCGACAGCCGCGTGCGCCCGTCGCTGCGCGCATAGGGCCCGATGCCGAGCAAACGCTCCATGTTGAGCGTCTCGCCGCCGGCTTCAAACAGGGAGGCGTTGCGGTGCCGCAGACTATCCAATTGGGCCACCAGGTCGCGGCGCAGTTTGCCTGACGGGTCCATGCGTTGCGTGGCCTCGGCGAGCTCCGGATCATCTTCTTCAAGTAGATGAATAAGATCGGCCAGCATCACCTGCGTCGAGAACCGTTGGCCCAGCAGCTTCAAAGCCACCGACAGCGTGCCCGACTGTTTTTGATGCGTCGCCGAATTCTTCAAATGCAGCATGTCGCCCAGCGCCGCCGCCGACAGGCCGGCCAACAATTGCTGCTCGTGCTCGGGCAGTTCCTTGATACCGGTCGGCAGCAAGGTGATCGAAATCGGGCGGCCCGAGGATCGACCTGGCGTGTACACTGCAACATCGATCTGATCGGCCAGTTTTTCCCGTTCACCACGACGGTCTGAATAATCTCCTTCGATCGCGCGCCAGACATCGGGATTGGCGTAGCTGCAGAGGTCCCCCTTACGATCGATCAAGATGGCGGGAATGCCGCGTTGCAAAATCTGTTCGATGAGACACAGCGCCAGTGTCGTCTTACCCGAGCCCGAGCCGCCCAATACAGCCGCGTGCCGCTTCAGAACGCCCTTGTTGAGCGTAACGGCGGCGTTGGTTTTGATCATGCGGCCGGCCAGGATGCTGCCGGCGCCTTCGCCGTTCTCGTCGAGGATGACGGAGAGCGGCAGATCTTCTTCCACCTGCGTCTCGCCCGGCGTCACGACCGGTGGCGGTTCCTGTTTCGTGGGCGACGCAGCCCATCCCGTCCAGTCGGCGGCAGGCGAACTGACAAAGCCGCCGGTCGGCAGTGGCGGTGGAATGCCGGCCGGCGACGCGACCGACGCCGCGCTGCCGATCACACCGATACCGCGCGTCGTGATGCTGAAAGCGGCATTTGCGGCATCCACGACGGCGGCCATGTTCGCCTTCGACGCACCGTCGATTTTTGTGACGTTGCGATTGACCAGATCGAGCCGCAGCAGCTGCACGATCGCGCTCAGTGCCGACAGCAGTTTTGCTTGCTCAAACCAGCGCGCAAAACCCGGGTCCTGCCTATGGTGGGTGTGGAACTCCCGCACCGTCAGCACGCGCTCCCACTCGGCGAGCGGCACCAGCAGCGTGCGGCCGCCGCTTTCGCGGAATTTACGGAACGCCTGCGCGGTCTGGCTTTTGGTGTTTGGCGGATAATCGCTGGCGCGCAGCATGAAGCACGTTTTGGTGCCCATCGCACCGAGCGCGCGATCGAGTTGCCGCTTGAACCCGCCCCCCTGGATCGAGCGGTTGCAGAGGAAAATGCGGCTTTCGGTGGTGAAACCGGACTTGTGCTTCAACGTCATGTCGATTGCCGGCAGGTCGTCGGCGAGCGTCAGCCGTTCGAGCGACAATTCGAGTGCCGATGGCCACTCCTCGCTGGCCAGCGTCAGTGCCGACTGCAGCACCCCAAGTAGCCCTGCGTCGTCCGCCGGAATTTCCACCTGGCTATCGGACGAGAACCGTTCCCAAATTTCGCGGTAGTCGACGCTCATTTCAGCGCTATCGGTAGCCGCCGCCGCAGACGGGGAACCACCGAACAAATTGCCGCCGAGCGCTTGCACGAGCGCATCCAGGAAGCCCGGCTTGTCGGCGCCGTCGATGCTCGCGGTCTTGCCGTGGTCACGGCACCGCGTTTGTGCGAGTTCCAGCAATCGGCGCGTCGATAGCCCGCTGAATTCCTCAAAGAAGCTATCTCCGAAGAGGGCGTTCGGATCTTCGACGCCATAATCAAGGCCGACGGCCGCGCCGTGTTCAAGCCGCCGCGCGATAATCAACCGCGCCTCTTCGGCCGACCGCGTTTCGACCAACGGGACGGGACCCGATTTTTCGATACGATCGATATAGGACTGCGCCAGAATTTCACGGACCTTGTCGTAAAAATCGCCCAGCACCGAAATGATGATGATCGAAGTCGGCAACCGATTGGCGATCTGAATAAGATCACGCACGGCTTTCTGGAACCGCTCGGGATAGTCATCGAAGAAGCGCAGGTCTTCGACTTGATCGATCGCGAATACGAAGGCCGCGCGATCCACGGTCCACATCAATTTTCCCAGGCACTCGATGATCTCGAACGCACGCCCGTCGCCGGTGTTCGGGTCGAGTGCCGCGACAGCCTGCTGCGACAGCTCCGTCAGCGGCCTGCCGTGCAGATATTGTCTTATCCGCTGGTCGATGCGCGGATCGGCACGCTGTAGATACAGCAGTGCCCTGACGATGTTGATATCAAGCTCCTGGCCGGCAAACTTGGCGCTTGCGACCACGTCGTCCGCAAGTTTCAAAACCAGCCGAGACAGCGCGATCTCGTCGAAATCATCCTCGCGGAGCGCCCTCAATTGCGCCGGATCGAGAACGTCCGCGTCGCTGACAAGACGTCGCGTCAACCGCGCCAGTGCGCTTTCGCCGCCGCGATCGGGATCATAAGGTTTTTCAAGGGAATTGATGAGACGGCGCAGATAATAATCAGCGTAGTTGCCGATATCCGGCGTCATCTGCGCATAGCCGAAGTAAGCCTTGCCGTCGCGATGCCCACTTGTGCGCATCGCGCGCACCAGATGCGTTTTTCCCGCGCCGGACTGCCCGTGGAACAACAGAATGCGCGCTTGCGCTGCCGCATTTTTGTTGACGCTTCCCGGCTCTGCCGTCACCGCATCCAGCAGTGCGGCAAACTTCGCCCGCGCCTTGCGATGGACCAACTGCACATCGACGGGATCGGCATGCCAGATGTCGTCTTCCCACGTGATGGAGTGCTCGAACGCCTGGCTCATGCGATCAAGACTGGCGTTATTGACGGTCGGCGGCGGGGGCAATTGCATCGATTTCAGATCCTGGGCGGGAACTCGGCGACTACGTCGTACTCGGCGACTACGTCGGACTTGGCGACTACGTCGCGTGACACGCTCACACTGTACGCAAACAGACTGCCACGGCACGGGCGGCGCTTAGGGTCGTTCCGGGAGTAGCGGTTTCGCTAGCCAAGCACGACCAAACAACAACGCCGATCGCTAAACGATGCCCCTAGGGCCGTTCCGGTTTTAGTTGAATCGCGGAACGACCCTAGCTCTTTGTTTTGTCGTGCTTCTTATCGGAGAACCGCTCACACCCCGGATCTCGTCCGGGGCACGCTTTATCCGGAAGCACTCTAGTCATCCACGCGTACGTAGTGAAAAATCGCGTTCTTGTAGGCGATGGCGCTCGCTTGGATCTCGGCCATGCAGCGCTGGTCCTTGAGGTCGGCGTTGGCGAGCACGATTTGTCCGACCCGATGCGCCTCCGTCAGCATTGCTTTGAATTCAATTTCACCCACGCCCCATTCCGGATGGTTGGCGCGCACTGCGCCCCAGACTTTTGAGATGAAGGTTTTGCGATTTCCAGGCCATCCTTCGGCGAAATCGTGTGCAAACGACCGCACGACAGCGACAAACTTCGTCAGATCAGGCCGCGCAACCGCCACCTTGTCTCGGTCTTCGCTCAAAGCCTGAGCGCCGGAAGGCCCCGCTTTCCCATGACCGGGATGGCGCGACACTCGCACAGCCATTGCACGCGCCGGCCGCATCGGCTGCTCGAACGCGGACGGCACACTGCGACCCCGCGTGACGTAGCGGCGCAAAAGTGCGGTCTGCAGGCTTTCCAAATCCCCCTTGGCAGCGCCCGCAGTTTCGGCGGCAAGTGCTGCAATCAAGCGGCTGTCGGTCGCAAAGTCACGCGCGGGATGCGCTAGCCTGCCCGCCAATCCACGACCGACCCTGGCTGACAGGCCGGACCGAACTTCGACGCCATCGGGCAACGAGCTCCCGAATGCGCGCGACAATGCAACCTTTGCAAGCTGAGCCCGCAGCCGGGCCGGCGTTGCGATGCCCCGAACCTTCAGACCGAATGCATGCTGCACGATGGCTGCCCTGAGGCCGTCGATTTTCAACAGTGCCTTGATGCGCCGCTGAGGTTGATGATCGATCCCCAAGGCCTTGGCGACGAGCCTGCCTGCTTTGGCATCGGCCCAACTGCGCGGCAAGATGTTGACGCCGAGCACAAGGGCCGCACGTTTTCGTCCGGGTTCGGTGACGGACACCGCTACGCGTTTGGCCTCGCATAAGCCGGCGTCGACAAGCGCACCCAGATCGCGGTCAAGCACCAGCCTCCAGTCCGAAGGCGTCAGCAGATGACTGACCAGCGACCACAATTCATCGGCCAATTCGCTTCGCGTGAGTATCTTGCCCGCTGTTGCGATGCGCACCAGCACGATATCGCGCACGCGCCCCATGTCCAACTGCGCCGGCGATGCCGCGACGCGCGTCGACGGTGGCGCAATGAGAGCAGAAGCGGCGTCCATGGTGCAAACCTCGCATGCAAGTGCTCGCGACATCGACTTACCTAAAGCCGGCGTGGCGGACTTTGAACATCGGGCCGGACGCGCGAATCACCGGCACCTGAGCGTGCACAGTGAGGTTGTTCGCTCGATCCGCCAAGGCCTTGACACCACCAAGAGCCGAATTTTCCTCTGCTTCGTTTTGAAAACCGTTGCTTTTGGGTGCCGTTAAGGCGAGCGAGCCGCACTGGGGTCATTCCGGTTTTAGTTGACTTGCGGAACGACCCTGGCCCCTTGTTTTGTCATACGTCTGATCGGAAAACCGCTAACACCGCGGATCTCGACCGGGGCATGCTTTATCCGGAAGCACTTTAACGCGTCGACTGCTGCATTCCAGCGGGCGTCGTTTTGCGCGGGGACGCCTGAGTTAGCGATGAGGCCAGCGGAGGGGTCGCCACTTCTGTTCGCAGCTCCATGACGATCGGCTCGCCATTGCTGCACGTCCGCGACGGCGAGGGTTGTCGCCGGCCCAACGCCATCGGCGGGGGCTGCGCACCTGGCTGCGATTGTGCGGGCACGCTACGCCGCAAAGCTGCGAGAATTTCCACCGCGCGCGAGCGCTCCTGCGGGGACGTTCCACAATAGATGTTGTGGTAACTATCCTCGATCCAAAGGCGATCGGAAGCGCCGGCATTTTCAAGCGCGATCTTGATCATGGCGAGGGCGCGCGCGTGATCCTTGGCGACCTGCGGCGCAAACGTTCCGCGCCAATGCTGCTCCGCCAAATACGCCTGTGCCCCGGCGTGGCCGTCCTGCACGAGCTTCTGGATATAATGCATGCCGACGCCCACATCGACGGGCACGCCGGTGCCAGTCAGATGAAATTTCGCCAGCTCGAATTGCGCGTCCGGTTCGTTGAAGAATGTTGCAGCATTGCGATAAAGTTCGACCGCACGCGGCAGATCGGCTTTCAAGCCGATCTCCGGCAACCCATGCCGCACATAACCGGCGATCGCCGTCACAGACTTGGCAACGAACACCGCACGCCGGGGATCCTCGGGATCCACGGTATCGGCGGCTTCCGCAATACCGAAATACAAGGTGTAGGCCTTGGCATGATCGACGTAGCCACCCGCATCGTCACTGAAGATGCGGGCCAGATAATATTCGGCATGCAATTTCGACAAGGCATCGTTGGAGCGAACGACACAATCCAACGTCGGCATCGCCAGTTCGTAACGGCCCTCGGCAAACGCGGTGACGCCTTTTTGCGCCATGTCGCGCGGATCGCCGCACTGCAATCCAGCAGCCATTGCTGGAGCCGGTGCAACAAGGTTGGCCGCTCCAAGCACACACAAGCCGAGAACCGCAGCTGACGCTGCAGCTCCCAGACGTTGCCGCAAGGACCGACGCACGCCCAAAAGGGCGCGCCTATATGTCAGCGTAGCAAACAACTTTAGCCTTTCCGCCAGCATGCGTGACCGCGCCCTTACTGGCCGGTCCCACCTGGTCTGCGAACTTACGAAGCGCCCCGCTCTGATACAGATTTGCGGGGACCTTCCATGCCTTGCGGCGCTTTTCCATTTCGGCCTTCGACACATCCATGTCCAACGTGCCAGCCACCGCGTCGATCTTGATGATGTCGCCGTCCTTGAGCAGCGCAATGGGTCCACCCACTGCGGCCTCCGGCCCGACATGGCCGATGCAAAAACCGCGCGTGCCGCCCGAGAAGCGACCATCGGTTATCAACGCCACTTTCTCACCCAGCCCGCGCCCATAGAGAGCGGCCGTGGTCGACAGCATCTCGCGCATACCCGGACCACCCTTCGGACCCTCGTAGCGGATCACGATGACCGAGCCTTCCTTGATCTGTTCTGCTTCGACGGCCGCGAACGCATCTTCCTCGCAGTCGAAACACTGCGCCGGGCCGGAGAATTTCAGCGTTTCCATGCCGGCCACCTTGACGATGGCCCCATCCGGGGCGAGAGAACCCTTAAGGCCCACAACCCCTCCCGTGGGAGATATAGGATTGGAAACGGGATAAACAACCTTCTGATTTTTATTGAATTTCACATTTTCCAGATTCTGGCCAATGGTTTTGCCAGTCACCGTCATGCAGTCGTCGTGCAGCAACCCGCCTTCCAGAAGCGCCTTCATGATCTGCGGCACGCCGCCGATATCGTAGACGTCCTTGGCAACGTACCGGCCGCCCGGCTTCAAATCGGCGATGTAGGGCGTGCGTTTGAAGATTTCCGCGACATCGAACAGATCGAAATCGATGCCACACTCATGCGCCATCGCCGGCAGATGCAGCGCCGCGTTTGTCGACCCACCAGTGGCGGCAACCGCAACAGCCGCATTTTCAAAGGCCTTGCGCGTCGCGATGTGGCGGGGCCTGATCCCGTCGGCGAGCAGCCGCATCACGGCTTCACCACTCATTTCAGCATATCTGTCACGCGTGAGATCAACCGCCGGTGCGCCCGCCGACGAAGGTAGCGCCAGCCCCATCGCTTCCGACACCATCGCCATCGTGTTGGCGGTGAACTGGCCACCACACGCGCCTGCACCAGGGCATGCCGCTATTTCCAATTCGTGCAGTTCGGCGTCGCTCATCTTGCCGGCACCGTGCATGCCGACGCCTTCGAACACGTCGACCACAGTCACGTCGCGACCTTTGAACCGCCCCGGCAGGATCGATCCGCCGTACATGAACACCGATGGCACGTTGAGCCGCAGCATCGACATCATCACGCCTGGCAACGACTTGTCGCAACCGGCGAGACCGACCATGGCGTCGTAGCAATGGCCGCGCATGGTCAATTCGATCGAATCGGCGATCACCTCGCGGCTGACCAGCGACGATTTCATGCCCTGGTGGCCCATCGCGATACCGTCGGTTACGGTGATGGTGCAGAATTCGCGCGGTGTGCCGCCGGCCAGATTGACGCCTTTTTTTGCGGATTGCGCCTGGCGCATCAACGCAATGTTACACGGTGCCGCCTCGTTCCAGCACGATACGACACCGACCAGCGGACGGTGGATCTGCTCCTCGGTCATGCCCATCGCATAATAATAAGAGCGATGCGGTGCCCGCGACGCGCCTTCAGTCACGTGCCGGCTCGGCAATTTGGATTTGTCGAAGGTGTGCACCTTCCTGGCCCCGCCGGCCATCGCCGGGGACTTTTTCGCGTCGCCTTTGGCAGCCGACGTTGTGACGGTCGTGTTCAAGGGCGTGGTGTGCTGCGCAGGCTTCTTCGAAGGAGGCTTTTTTGCCATGGCTGTTCGCTCGTCTTTCAGGATCAGATTCGGGGTGGATTTGAAGCAACACGCTTTGCGGTCGACAAACCTGGGCGCATGCCTGCGCATCCTGCGGCCAGTCTACCTATCAGCCTGCTTACTCTATTCCGCGTTGCCGATCCTCTCAATGGAGCTGATGACTTAACTATAATTTCGAAGCGTCGAACTGATGCACGTCCGCATCACCGCTTTCGCAGTTGAGCGCCGTACACTTGATTTGTGCGCACTATTTGTGGCTCAACCGAGGCATCCGATCGCAATTCCGTGTCACTCCCGCAACACCCGCGCCAGGATCTCAACGTGACCAGCAGCGGTGCCGGTCAGGACAGGTCCGACATGCGCGGGTGGCAACCTATGGCGGCTGTTCAGGGCACGGACATGACCACTTCGCGGCGGCCGGGCGGCAAGTGTAGGTCGCTTTTGCGCCGCTCGACGAAATACCAGCCGAAGGCGGAACCGGGCGTACAAACGGATACTGCAGCCGTGACGCCACACTGTTGCCGCGCTAGAAGGTCATCGGTGATTTGAGGGAACACGATGATGACTGCCGCGGTCACGACCATGCCTCAGGCACCTGCCGGAGCTGCCAACGCGGCGGCGTTCGATCGTGCACACTTCGCGCCAGCCCTGCCTTTCATCGATCCGTCCGAGACCCGGTTCACGTGGGAGGGCAGTCCCTGGCACTTGTTCGGAACCTGCATTTTCAATGGCGTGATGACGCTGGCGACGGTGGGCCTTTACAGTTTTTGGGGTCGTACCGAGCTGCGCCGGCGGATGTGGGCGTGCGTGCGTCTGGAAGGTGAGCCGCTGGTTTATCACGGCACCGGCCTTGAACTCTGCAAAGGCTTCATGGCCGCCTTGCTGATCGTTTTGTTGCCGATCTTTCTATTCAGTACCACCCTGGTGGTTGCCTATGGGCAAGCGAGCCAAAGTTGGGCGATGTATCAGACGGCCCTCTTCGTGATCGTTTATCCTGTGCTGAAATCGCTCGCGCTTTATCGTGCTCGCCGTTACCGATTGGCGCGCACGTCGTGGCGTGGGATCCACAGCAGCATGACTGGATCGCCGGGTGAATTTGCGTTTCTGAGTTGGGCCACGTCGTTGCTCTATCCGCTCACCCTCGGGTGGATTGCCCCGTGGCGTGCGATCTACGTGCAGCGCTTTCTGATCGGCGACACCGCGCTTGGCGACCGCCGCCTGCGGCTGACCGCCTCGACCGGCAAACTCTATTTGACGTTCGCGCTGCTCTGGGTCGGCACCGGCGTCATCTTGTTCGTGGCATTTTATGGCATCGGCAAAATTTTGGGCCCGCAGATGTTGCAGATGAAAACCCCTGCCGCGTGGGCACACGTCCAACGCGTGCAGTGGTTCGAGCTTGCGGGGCTGCTGTGCGCGACAATGTTCGCGTGGTCGCTGGCGAGCTCGTTCTACCGGTCCACGCTTTATAATCTGACCGCCAATACCACGGTGCTGCGTTCGCCCGAGGGATCGGGGTTGCCGCTGATGCGCTTCAAGCTCGAAACGCGCGGCCATCATCTGGTCTGGCTGTTCGTCACCAATCAGCTGCTCACCTATGGCAGTCTGTTCGTGCTGAAGCCGATCGCCACCGCACGCACGCTGCGCTATTTCACGCAGAACCTGGCGCTTGTCGGCGCGTTCAGTTCGGCAACTCTGCGGCAAAATCCGAACGCGACGGTCGCCGAAGGGGAGGGCCTCGCGCAGGCTTTTGATTTCGATGCGTTCTAACAAGCTCCGGCTTTCGCCCGCCCCCGTCGATGATCCGCTCGAATACGCCGCACGCTTTGGTGACGGCATCACCGCGACACGAGTAGCTGCCAGCGTTAAACTTGAGCCGACGGGCCTTCTGATATCGCCTGCGGATGCGCGCCCGATGCAATGGCCCTATGCAGACCTGCGCGTCGCCGAGCCTATTCGCCCACGTTCCACCGATGCCGTATTGACGTCGCGCCACTCCCGCAGTGCATCGCTGTTCGTCGACGACACCCTCTTGCTCGCCCGCTTGCTGCAGCATGCGGCACATCTGAAATTGAGGTCCGAGCGCTGGCGCACGGTGCAGCCGGGGTTGGCGGTGGGCGCGATGGCCTTAGCGTGTTACGCGAGCATCTGGGCTTTCGATCTGTCGCCGACCAAGGGCATAGCGCGCACCATGCCTGACAAAGCGCGCATCACACTTGGTGACAGCGTGATCCGCACGATGCCGGCGCAAGGCCTCTGCAATGGCGCGGACGGTCGTGTGGCACTCGCCAAGCTGACGCGGCGTTTGATGCCGAACGGTCCGATCGCTGCCGAAAACATCACCGTTCTCGATTGGGCGATGCTGAATGCCTTCGCAGTTCCAGGCAACCGCATCGTGCTGACGCGCCGGCTCATCGAGCAGGCCCAAAGCCCAGACGAAATTGCCGCGATCATCGGCCACGAAGCCGGCCACTCGATCGAACTGCACCCTGAAGCAAGCCTTGTGCGTTCGGTTGGTTTCTGGGCTTTGGTGCAGATGGTATTCACCGGCACGCCAGGCGCAATCGGCAACATCGGCGTCGTGCTGGCGCAATTGGGCTATACCCGGTCGGCGGAACGCGAGGCCGACGCGCATGCCCTGAAATTGCTGCAAGAGGCCAGGATCTCGCCGAAGGGCATGGCCGCATTTTTTCGTCGCATGGATCAGCGCGCGCCGACCAAGAAAGATGCGGGCACCGGCGGGGTCAGTGACATTCTGTCGTCGCACCCATCGAACCCCGAACGCATCTCGAAAATCGACGCGCAGCCCTTTTATGAAACGACGCCGGCGCTGTCCGACGAAGATTGGCGCGCCTTGAAAACGATATGCGGCAACACCAACGGAGTGCCTAAACCCGCCGTAAGGCCAAATGCGCCGGCCGAGAGCGCTGGCAAAACGGCCGCCCCCACCGATGCCAATAGTGCCGGAACGACGAAAGCCGACGCCGTCGAAAGGGCCAAGCGAGCCGCAGCTCTCGCCGAAGACCAACGCTTGCAAACGGCGCGAGAAGCTTCAGAACGGCGTCAGCAAGCAGCAAAGGACGAGGCCGACCGTACGAAGGCTGCCATCGAGACGGCACGCGTGGAAGCAGCCAGGCAGGCCGAAGCCGCGAAGACTGAAGCGGCGCGGGTGGAAGCAGCCAAGCAGGCCGACGCCGCGAAAGCGCAAAACGAGCCGGCAGCCGGCAAACAGACGATGGCCGTGTCAAACGGCATCGCGGGCCCGCTGGCGGCCATTCCGAAAGCGACGGCCGGCAACTTG
>JANXYD010000461.1 GCA_025350265.1 Hyphomicrobiaceae bacterium
AGCTCACCTATCGGCGCCAGACGTTCCTACGCGAGACGTGGATCACGGCGAACACGCCGGCCACCTACGACGAGGCCGGCCTCACGTTCACCACCACGGTCAAAGGGCACGGCCAGTGGACGACCGAATTGACGGTGGCGGCCGGTCACGCTGGTTTACCAGTCGGCGTTCGCCAACCGCTCCGAGGCGTGCAGGGAAGAGTTTCGCATCAAGCAGCTTTCACGCGCCGACAAGGAGCGGCTGATATCGCACAGCTTGCACCCCGCATTGGCGGAGCCGCGCAACTTGCGAGCGGCATCGTCGTGACCCCCGTCGCAGAACTTTTCGATGTCATCGTGTTGGGAGCAGGCGCGGCGGGGCTGATGTGCGCGCTGACGGCGGGGCAACGCGGGCGTCGCGTGCTGCTGCTGGAGCACACCGACAAAGCCGGGGCGAAGATCCTCATTTCCGGCGGCGGGCGCTGCAATTTCACCAACCTCGATGTGCGCCCGGATCGGTTTCTTTCGGCCAACCCGCATTTCTGCCGGTCGGTCTTGAGCCGCTACACGCAAACAGATTTCATCGCACTGATCGAACGGCACGGCATCGCCTATCACGAGAAGACGCTGGGCCAATTGTTCTGCGATGGCTCGGCGCGCGCGGTCGTCGGCATGCTGCTTGCTGAATGCGCGGCGGGCCAAGTCGATCTCAGGGTCGATCACGCGATCTCAGATGTGACGCACGGCGACGGTTTCCGGGTCGCGACCTCGCACGGCGATTTCACGGCAGAGGCGCTGGTGCTGGCCACGGGCGGCCTGTCGATCCCGAAGATGGGCGCGACCGGCTTCAGCTACGATCTGGCGCGGCGCTTCGGCCTGCGGGTGGTCAAAACCATGCCGGGGCTGGTGCCGTTCAAGGTCGCATCCCTTTCGCAGGACGCGGCGGGGTTGGCAGGCGTCGCCCTCGACGCCATCGCGAGCACGGGCGGACGAAGTTTCCGTGAGCACATTCTGTTCACGCATCGCGGGCTGTCGGGGCCGGCAGTGCTGCAGATTTCCTCGTATTGGCGCCAGGGCGCGACCGTCGCCTTCGATCTGCTGCCGGGTATGAACGTTGCAAGCGTGCTGGCTGGGCGTAAACGCGCGCGGCCGAAAGCGCTGCCGCACACGGTGCTGGCCGAACTGCTGCCGTCTCGGCTGGCGCAGGCGTTGGCAACCGAGCACTTGCCCGCGTCGGCCATCGGCAATATCCCCGATCGTGTACTGGCAGAGTTCGCCAAGCTGTTGCAGCACTGGCCGATCGTGCCGGACGGCACCGAAGGTTACGCCAAGGCCGAAGTCACCACCGGCGGCATCGATACCGCCGAACTGTCGCAAAAGTCGATGCAATCGCTCAACGTTCCCGGGCTCTACGCGATCGGCGAAGCCGTCGACGTCACCGGCTGGCTCGGCGGTTATAATTTCCAATGGGCCTGGTCGAGCGGCCACGCGGCGGGCATGGCCGTTTGAGGTGAGCGGTCCGCGGAACGCTGCTCAACACCCTCGCGATGCATGAGTATAATCGCTGTCATCCCGTGCGCGTCGATGCGGAGCATCGCTCCGCGATGACGCAGAAATCGCACTTCTGCGAATTTTTGCACTGCAGACACGGGACCGCAGCAGACGCCGGCGTATTGCGTCCGGTCGTGCGACAGCTTGTGGTTTTCGGCGGTCCCGTGTCTGCGGCGCAGCATTCCGCGAACGCTGCATGCGCGCCGCGCACGGGATGACAGCGCGCGAAGGCTTGGCGACGCTGCAAGTCGTCACCGGCCCAGTTCTTCTTTCACCTTCGCGGCGAGTTGGCTGAGGGTGAAGGGTTTCGGCAGGAAGGCAAAGGTGTCGTTTTCGCCGAGGCCGTTCTTGAAGGCGTCGTCAGGGTAGCCGGATACGAAGATGATCTTCAGGTCCGGATGCGTCTTGCGCAATTCCTTGAACATGGTCGGCCCGTCCATCTCCGGCATGATCACATCCGAAACGATGATGTCGACCTTGCCGCCGATGCTCTCCATGACTTCGAGTGCGTCGGCACCCGAGACGGCCTCGAACACCTCGTAACCCTGCCGCTGCAGCGCGCGCATGGCAAACGAACGCACGCCGTCCTCGTCCTCGACCAACAGCACGCGGCCGCTGCCGGAAAGATCCGTCGATAGCCCAGCCTTGGCCGGCGCCTCGACCACGGCCGCAATCTCGGTCTGGATGAAGCGCGGCAGATAGATGCGGAACGTGGTGCCGCGACCGGGCGCGCTGTCGCAGAAGATGTAACCGCCGGTCTGCTTGACGATTCCATACACCGTCGACAAGCCGAGCCCAGTCCCCTTGCCGAC
>JANXYD010000476.1 GCA_025350265.1 Hyphomicrobiaceae bacterium
TTGATGCGGGCGATCTCGTCCGACTCGATCTTAACGAGCGGCGGCCGCACCGCTGCGCATTTCAGTTTTCCCAGCAGCACCAGCGCTTCTTTCATGCGGTTGTGCATGTCGACGGCGGGGTTGGCGTAAAAGACCTCGGCCAACGGATAGATCCGCTCGTGCATAAGGCGCGCCTCGGCCAGATCGTTGCGTTGGACAGCGGCAAACAGTTGCGCTTGCAGGCCTGCAATCACGCTGCCAGAGCCGGACAGCAAACCGCCGCAGCCCAGCACCAGCGACGGGAACAGCCATGCCGAATGCGTCGACAGCACCGTGATCGGCCGCGACAGCGATTGCAGCACGCGAATGTTGCGCTCATGCTGGACGGGAGTGTTGCACCAATCCTTGATGGCGCGCACGCTCGGCACGGTATCGCCCAGTGCTGCGATCATCTCGGTCGTATAGCCCTGGTTGATCGCCAGCGGATAATTAAAGGCGATCAGTGGCACGCAGCCGGCGGCGTCCGCGATGCGCTTGAAATGCTCGATCACCATCGCGGGACGATGCCCCATCGTGAATGGGCCGGGCGGGAAAACGAGCAACGCCGACGCGCCGCCATCGACCGCCTGCTTGGCGATGCGGGCGGCTTCCAGACTGCCCTCCGCGTAGATGCCGTGCACGATCGGCAGCCGGTCGCCGACTTCTTCCTGCGTGATTTCGGTGACGCGCCGTTGCTCATCGAGCGTGCAGGAGGCGGCTTCGGTCGAGTGTGCGTTGATGGTCAGTGCCGAAATTCCGGGCGTGGACGCGACGTCGCGCAGGTGCGAACGGAACGCCGCGGCGTCGATTTCAAGATCGGACGTGAACGGCAGCAGGACGGCGGGAATGACCCCGTGCGGGAGATATGACTTGTGGCGTGCCATGGCGGTCCCCGGCATCTGCATGAGTAGACCTCCTTTTAACGGCCAAATGCAGAACTGCAAACCCACAGACCTGTCATTGCAGATAGGCGCGGAGTGGGCGATTGTTCGACAGCCGCACCTGGAGTAAGCCCGCCCATGGCCACCCGCCCCACCCAACAAATTCCCGGTGTCTACCACCGCACTCTCGGCGACATGCACATCGTGGCGTTGAGTGATGGGCTGCTGTTCCGCGATCACACCATGATGCGCGGCGTCGACGCGGCCGCGGCACGGGAGATGCTCGACGCGGCCTTCCGCACGTCGTTCGTCCTGGCAGTCAACGCCTTCCTGGTGTTTTCAGGGGATCGCATCGTGTTGATCGAAACGGGCTCGGGCGACTATCTCGGACCTGCGGCAGGTAAGCTGTTGGCGAGCCTTGCCGTGACTGGTGTCGCGCCTGCCGAAATCGATACGATCCTGCTGACCCACATGCACCCCGATCATTCGGCGGGGCTGACGGACATGGCGACGGGGCAGGCGCACTACCCGAATGCCGAACTGGTGGTGCATGAAAACGAACCGCGACACTGGTTCGACGACGCGGCGATGGCACGCGGCACCGATCGCGAAAAGAAGCTGATGTTCCAGCAGGCGCGCGAACAGACCATGCCTTACCGCAAGCGGATGCGCACGTTTTCAAAGGGCGAGGTTGTGCCTGGCATCACGGCACTTCCAAGCCATGGTCACACGCCCGGCCATACGTCGTATCTGCTGCAATCAGGCGGCGAGAGCCTGCTGATCTGGGGCGACGTGGTGCACTTCCCGGAAGTGCAGTTCCAGCGGCCGGACGTATCGATGGTCGTCGATGTGGACCCGGAGGCGGCGGCCGTTTCGCGACGGCGCATGATGGATATGGCGGCCAGCGATCGACTGCTGGTGACCGGCATGCACCTGCATTTTCCGGGCTTCGGTCACGTCGAGAAAGCGGCCGGGCATAGCGGTTTCCGCTTTATTCCCGAGGCCTGGCGGCAGACGCTATAACGTGATGAACCACGGGAAAAACGCACAATGAGCAGGGTTGCACTTATTGCCGGCTCGACCGGAGCTGCAGCCAAGCGGCTGGTCGAGGTGCTGGCAGAGGCGGACTGGCGCGTCGTCGGCGTCAGTCGCAACGCACCACCGAGCACGGGTGCAATTACCTATGTGCGCGCCGATCTCGGCGACATCCATCAACTCGAGCGGGCGCTGCTGCCGCATTCAGACATCACCCACCTGTTCTATACCGCGCGCGCGGCGCATGGCGAGAGCGGCGTCGAAAGTGTAGCCGATAACGTCGCGTTGTTGCGCAACACGATCGATGTGGCTGAGAAAATCGCGCCGGTGCTCGAACACATCCATCTCGTCGAAGGTACCAAGTGGTACGGCATGCATCTCGGTCCGTTCGCGACGCCGGCGCGCGAAGAGCAGCCGCGGCATCTGCCGCCGAATTTCTACTACGATCAGCAAGACCTGTTGGCCGAGCGGCAACACGGGCGGCCGTGGACGTGGTCGGCTTCGCGGCCGAATTTCCTGAGTGATTTTGCACCCGAGCGCGCGCGCAACATTCCAGCCGTCATCGGCGCCTATGCCGCCATCTGCCGCGAGTTGGGCACCGATTTGGATTTCCCCGGGACGGAGGCGTGCTATCGCGCGCTCGTCGAAGTGACGGACGCGACGCAGTTGGCCCGCGCCATGCTGTTTCTGGCGACGTCACGGACGGCACACAATCAAGCCTTCAACGTCACCAACGGCGACCTCTACCGATGGTGCCAGTTCTGGCCGCGACTGGCTGCCGCTTATGGCGTGCGGTGCGGACAGGTGCGCACGCTCGATCTCCGCACCTGGATGGCTGACAAGCAGCCGGTGTGGCGACGGATCGTCGAAAAACATAACCTGCAACCGCTGCCGCTCAGCGATATCGCCCTGTGGCCGTTCGCAGATTTTCTGCTGCGGCAAGGCCAGGATACGATTTCGAGCATGACGAAAATCCGCCAGGCAGGGTTTCACCACGTAGTCGACAGCGAGCAGATGTATCTCGATCAGATCACACTCTATCGGCAGGCACGCATTTTGCCTTGAAAAGCAAGCGCCTTATCCGACTGAAGCTTCCGCATGCGCACTTGATCAGGCATGCCGAAACGTCCAAATCGTGCAAACCGATTTTGGACTGAAGTGGCGGGGACAAACGTGATGCGGTCGACCTCGACGGCGACGACAACAGCGCGCGCTGCGTGGGGCAAAGAACTGCGCGCAGTGATGGCGCTGAGCGGGCCGATGGCGTTGACCAATCTCGCGCAGATGGCCATGGGCACCACCGACGTGTTGATGATGGGGCGCGTCGGCCCGGATACGCTCGCGGCGGGCGCGCTCGGGGTCAACCTGTATCTGGTCGCATTGATCTTCGGCATCGGCCTGATGAACGCCACGCAGCCGATGATCGCAGCCTCCCTCGGACGCGATGCCAGCGACCATGCCGACGTGCGCCGCACGGTGCAGCAAGGCTTGCTGGCGGCACTCTGCGTGGCGGTGCCGGCGTGGCTGGTGCTGTGGTGGGCCGAGCCGATTTTTGTCGCCTTGGGACAGGACAAGGCCTTGTCGGCGCTGGCAGCCACCTACGTGCATGCGCTGCAATGGGCGCTGCTGCCGTTTCTCGGATATCTGGTCCTGAGGTCGCTCGTCAGCGCGCTGCAACGGACCGGCGCGGCGCTCGCAATCGGGGTAGCCGCGGTCGCGATCAACGCGCTCGGCAACTGGTGCCTTATGCTGGGGCATTGCGGCGTCAAGCCGATGGGCATCGCGGGCTCCGGCATTGCCACGACGCTGGCAAGCCTGGCGATGTTCGGCGCACTGGCAGCTTTTGTCGTGTCCGATCGGCAATGCCGCGCCTTCGGACTGTTTGCTACCCCCTGGCGGCCGGATTGGACGCGCTTCCGTCAGCTGATGCGGTTGGGACTGCCGCTCGGTGCCACCCTCAGCTTCGAGGTGACGATCTTTAACGCGGCGGTCTTTCTGATGGGGCTACTCGGCCCGGCATCACTGGCGGCGCACGCCATTGCCATCCAGATCGCGGCATCGTGCTTCATGGTGCCACTCGGAGTCGGTCAGGCCGCAACCGTTCGCGTCGGACGGGCGTTCGGGGCCGGCGACCGATCGGCGGTCCGCCGGGCCGGCTGGACGGCGTTCGCAGTGACGATGGTTTTCATGGTGGCGATATCGACGATGATGATCCTCGTTCCGCAGCAGATGATCGGGCTGTTCGTCGACCGCGCGGATCCGGCCAATGCGGAGATCGTGCGGTTGGCCACATCGTTTCTGCTCATGGCGGCGTTGTTCCAGATCGCTGACGGCGCGCAGGCGGTCGGCGCGGGCATGCTGCGCGGTCTGCAAGATGGCCGCGTGCCGATGCTGTTTGCGCTGGCCGGCTATTGGGGCGTGGGACTGCCGCTCGGGGTGGTACTGGCGTTCAAGGCCAAACTGGGCGGCGTCGGCCTCTGGATCGGGCTGGCAACGGGCCTTGCCGTTGTCGCCGTGTTGATGATGATGCGCTGGACCCGGCGCGACCGGCTGGGCTTGCTCGACACGCCGCGCGCGGATCATCGGTCGCTTTAGAGCGCTTTCGGATAATGCATGCCCCAGGCGGATATCCGGGGTGTGAGCAGTTTTCCGCTCAGAAGCACGACGGAACAAAGTGCTAGGGCCGTCCCGCGATTTCACTGAAACCGGAACGACCCTAGCAACGGCGCAAAGCCACTCGCGCGGCATTCTTCGTGCGCGGGCGGGCACGGGCGAATTGCTGGGATTATCTTAATTTATTTTCGCGAAACTATACTCGTACCCATGCGTAATAGTTAGAGCCGGGAACGTGGAGCGACCCGCGTACAGCTCGCTGCCGTGTTGCGCCGCAATGCCACTAAGCCGCACGTGCGATGGGTAACAAAACGGAGAGCTGCATGCACTACACTGACGGCACGGCGATGAAACGCTCGGAGCGAAAACTGCCGATCACTGGCCTGGACGTCATACGTTTTTTCGCGGCGTTCGTCGTCATGACCTATCATTTGTCGTTCTGGTCTTGGGCGATCCGCTACGAGGCAACGTCCAACAGCATAACGAACGGTGTTCCGGCCTTCCCGTCACTGACGTGGCTGTCGTGGTTCGGTTCCGTTGGCGTCGACATTTTTTTTGTCCTGTCTGGCTTCGTCATCGTTTATTCAGCGGCGGGCCGCGATAGCCGATCATTCGCGCGCAGCCGGGTGCTACGCCTCGTGCCCGGCGCGCTGGTTTCGGCGAGCCTGAGCGCCGTCACGCTGTTGACCCTGAACACGATGCCAGCCTGGTCCGTTGCGACGCGATATCTGCGCAGCATCTTCTTCGTACCGTATGGACCGTGGATCGATGGCGTCTATTGGACGCTGGGCATCGAAATAGTTTTCTACTCCACGATTTTCGTACTGCTTAAATCCAACTCCGTGGATCGAGTTCGGCTGGTCCTTTATCCAATTGGCATCATCAGCTCGGCCTTCTGGCTGATAATCTGGTATTTAGGGTTGAACGCCTTCATCGATGCCAATTTTAACCCTGCCGTCGTTCGGACGCTTCAGCTCTTGCTGGTCTATCACGGCAACCTGTTCGCGATCGGCGGACTGCTGTGGGCGTCTCTGCTGGGGCAACGGAAAAGGACAGACCTTCCAGTGATCGCACTCTGCGTCGTCACCGCGATGGTGCACATCGCCAATGACAAGGCCTGGGAGGCCGATGTCGCTCACAGCACTGTGGCGGTGCCCATTCTGATCTGGGCGGCGTGCGTGGTGGCCATGATCCTCTCCGTGCGGTTCAATGATCTGGTTTCACGAGTGATACCCGGTCGGTTCGCCCGCAATATTGGCATCGCAACCTACCCCCTCTACCTCATCAATGATTTGATCGGTGCAGCATTCCTGAAAGGGGCTTATGCAGTCACGTCGCATGCAGAGGTGGCGCTCGCGTTTGCAATGCTGGCGACCTGCGCAGTTGCGTATTTGATCGCGGCATACGCAGAGCCTCCGATCAGAACGGTGCTCGCTACAGCCTTTGACCACATCTGGGAGAGGCGGCTGCCAAGTCAACGCAAAGACGTCGCCGTCGGAGCAACCAAATAGGGCACTAAAACGCAACAGCGCGCCGGGTCAAACCCTGGCGCGCCATCATCCGTCAGGACGATTCGTGGCACCCCGGCCACTTCCGAACGTGGCCCCCGTGATCAATATATTGCCTGCATCGCGTCCAGGCCGCTATTCCAAATTGCGCTGGCCACGCCTATCCGGAGCGTGGCCAGTCATTCGGAAGTTTCGGATTACTTGTAATAGCCGACGCCACACCCGAGATCGGCAACCTTGGTGACAAAGCTCACCTTGGCGCTAGGCTCGGTTTGGCCCGGTTTTGGGAAAAAGTAACTCACTTCGTTGACCTTCCCATCCTCTGCGGCCTTGTAGAGGTCAACTCCGAATGCGTTGCCTTTGGCGTCTTTTAGCGTTCTCGCGTCCTTGCCCATAACTGACGCAGGAGCGGCGACGGAGACGCCGTCAGAGATATTGAAGCAAAAAGGATATAGATCGCGGTATTTAAACCCATCAGTGCCGGCAATGAACGAGGCAAGCGCTTTGGCCTTGTCGGCTTTCACGGCCGCGACCGCCTTCTCCAGCAAGGACTTGGCCTCGGCCGAAGTGCC
>JANXYD010000482.1 GCA_025350265.1 Hyphomicrobiaceae bacterium
GCTGAGGACGTGGTGTGTCATGGCGCTCGCTAACGCGAATAGGGCTTCGTTCGCTTGCATGCCTGCGCATGCGAGCGCCCGATGACCCATCCGGGGGACGTGCCCCCCGGACCCCCTCCTTGTTTATTACAAAAAGGCGAGTGGTTCGGCGGGTGTCCCGCAGACGGGGCGCGGGGCCGGCCCCGCCTCGCGAAGCGAAAGGCCGCGCCCTCCATACCCGCGCCATGCCGCACGCGCAAATGGACTTATCCCCGCTGGCGGCTGCCATGATATTATCCACGCATGAACGACGCGTCGACATCTCCGATCCTTATCGCCGGCCCTACCGCATCGGGCAAATCCGCGCTTGCCGTGCGCCTCGCCGAAATCTACGGCGGCGTCGTCATCAACGCCGACGCCATGCAGGTTTATCGCGAGCTACCGATCCTGACGGCTGCACCGACCGCTGACGACTTTGCGCGCGCGCCGCACTGGCTCTATGGCCACATCCCCGCCGCCGTCGCCTATTCGACCGGTCGATATGTGGTTGATGTCGCCGACGCGTGGCAACGCGCCAAGACCGGCGGCCTCCGACCGATCATCGTCGGCGGCACGGGACTGTATTTCAAAGCCCTGCTCGAGGGCCTGTCGCCAATCCCGCCCATTGCCGCTGACGTACGTGCGCATTGGCGGGCCGAGGCTGCGTCACGCGGGGCCGAGGCGCTGCACGCCGAACTGGTCGAACGCGATCCGGAAATGGCCATGCGGCTGGCACCCGGCGACAGCCAGCGTTTGACCCGCGCGCTTGAAGTGCTCGATGCAACTGGATACTCGCTGGCCCATTGGCAGCGGCAGCCGGGTCGCCCACTACTGGCACCGGACACGACGTTGCGGTTGGTGCTGCGGCCGCATCGGGCTGATTTGATGGCGCGCTGCGACGAGCGCTTCGACGCGATGATCGGCAGCGGCGCGGTAGAGGAAGTGCGGACGCTGCTTGCGGCGTCGCTCGATCCGGCCCTGCCGGCGATGCGGGCGGTAGGCGTGCCGCCGCTGGTCGGATTTATCCACGGCGCGAGCGATCTGGCGTCGGCGGTCGCACGCGCTAAACTCGATACGCGGCAGTATGTAAAACGTCAGCTGACATGGCTTAAACGTAATATGATTGCGTGGAACGATGTTCAAACTATCGATTTGCAACGAAACAACTGTTCACTGAAACATTTTATTGATTGTTGCGCTGCACGCGGCTAGGGAGATGGCCAACCCCAGCCTTGCATCGAGGATCAGCCATGGCCCGCACTATGACCGGCGCCGAAATCGTTTTGAAGGCGCTTGCCGATCAAGGCGTCGAGCATCTCTTCGGTTATCCCGGCGGGGCGGTGCTGCCGATCTACGATGAGATTTTCCAGCAGGATAAAGTCAAGCACATCCTGGTCCGCCAGGAGGGCGGCGCGCTGCATGCGGCCGAAGGTCACGCGCGCTCGACCGGCAAGGTCGGCGTCTGCCTCGTGACCTCCGGCCCGGGCGCGACGAACGCCGTTACGGGCCTTGCCGACGCGCTGATGGATTCAATCCCGTTGGTCTGCCTCACCGGCCAGGTGCCCACGCATCTGATCGGCAACGACGCGTTCCAGGAGTGCGACACCGTCGGCATCACGCGGCCGTGCACCAAGCACAACTGGCTGGTGCGCAGCGTCGACGATCTGGCGCGCGTGCTGCACGAGGCATTCTATGTGGCGCAGGCCGGCCGCCCCGGCCCGGTCGTCGTCGACATCCCGAAGGACGTGCAATTCGCCAGCGGCTTGTATGTCGGGCCACGCGATATCAAGCACAAAACCTATCGACCCCGCCGGCACGGCGACCCGGCGGCGATCGCTGCCGCCGTGAAGTTGATGGCATCCGCCAAGCGGCCGATCTTCTACACGGGCGGCGGCATCATCAACGCGGGACAAAAGGCGTCAAAACTGCTGCGCGAGCTGCAGAAGCTCACCGACTTTCCCGTCACCTCGACCTTGATGGGCCTCGGCGCGTATCCAGCATCGGGCAAGGCGTGGCTTGGCATGCTCGGCATGCACGGCACGGCGGAAGCCAACATGGCCATGCACGGCTGCGACGTGATGATCAACCTGGGTGCGCGCTTTGACGATCGCATCACCGGCCGCATCGACGCGTTCAGCCCCGGCAGCCGCAAGATCCACGTCGATATCGATCCCTCGTCGATCAACAAGAACGTGCGCGTCGACATCCCCATCGTCGGCGATGTCGCCTCTGTGCTGGAAGAAATGATCGCGGTGTGGAAGCGCGAGGGCTACTCGACCGACAAGACCGCGTTGAAGAACTGGTGGGGACAGATCGACAAGTGGCGCCAGCTGAAATGCCTGCGCTACAAGGCCAACGCAGATATCATCATGCCGCAGTACGCCATCGAGCGGCTGTATGCGGCCACGCGCGATCGCGACACCTACATCACCACCGAAGTCGGCCAGCACCAGATGTGGGCGGCGCAGTTCTTTCACTTCGACGAACCCAACCGCTGGATGACGTCCGGCGGCCTCGGCACCATGGGCTATGGCTTGCCGGCCGCCATCGGCGTGCAGCTGGCGCATCCGAAATCGACGGTCATCGATATCGCGGGCGATGCCTCGATCCTCATGAACATCCAGGAGATGTCGACGGCGGTGCAGTACAAGTTGCCGGTCAAGGTGATGATCCTGAACAACCAGTACATGGGCATGGTGCGGCAGTGGCAGCAACTGCTGCACGGCAATCGGATGAGCGAGAGCTACACAGAATCGATGCCCAACTTCGTCAAGCTCGCCGAAGCCTACGGCGGCGTCGGCATCCGCTGCGACAAACCCGGCGATCTCGATGGCGCCATCCGCGAGATGCTGGCGGTCAAGGATCGCCCGGTGCTGTTTGATTGCCGCGTGGCGCAGTTGGTCAACTGCTTCCCTATGATTCCGTCGGGCAAGGCGCACAACGACATGCTGTTCGGCGAGGACGTCTCGGCCGACGAAATCGACAAGGCGATCGGCAAAGAAGGCAAGATGCTGGTGTAGACGACGGTCGACGGCATGTGGTAAGATTGCGTCTTACTTTATCGCTGCAGGATGACCATGAATACCAAGGTTTCAAGCAAGGGGCAGGTGATCATTCCAAAGGCCATCCGGCAGGCTCGGGGTTGGGAAACCGGCACCGAGCTTGTCGTCGAAGAGCGTCCCGAAGGCATTCTTCTCCGCACCAAGTCCCCCTTCAAGCCGACGACAATCGACGATGTCATCGGGTGCGCTGGCTATACGGGCCCGCGAAAATCGCTTGAGGACATGGAGCGAGCAATTGCTGAGGCGAGAACCGAACGGTCGCGCCGAAAAGGCAGGGGACGATGATTGCGGTCGATACCAACGTCATTGTGCGGCTGATCGTCAACGATGACGCAAAGCAGGTTGCCAGGGCAAGATCGGTTATGGTCGGAGGCAATGTCGCGATCACCAGCGGAGTTTTGATCGAGACCGTATGGGTCTTAAACCGCACCTATGCGCTTGATCGTCCTGCCATCGCTCGCGCGCTCGCGGTACTGCTGGCGTTGCCAACTGTTGTTGTGCCATGGCCGGCGTCCGTGAAGGCATTGCTGGACGGCTTTCTGGCCGGCATGGACTTTGCTGATGCAGCCCATCTCCTCGACGCGAAGGCGCTGGGGTGCGATCGGATGGTGACGTTTGACGATCAGTTGCGAAAGCAAACAGCCCGGCAATCGTTCGGCATCGAAGTGATCGCGCCGTGAGAATCGCCACTCGATGTTTGCTGAAAAAACAGGTCGTGTTCCTGAGTGACCCCATCAGTGCTGGCAAATCAGACAACAGCCTGCTGTTCAACGAGTAAGTCCAGATGCATCTCTACATCGCCAACAAGGTCTATTCGTCGTGGTCGTTCAGGCCCTGGATCGTCATGAGGGCGAAGGGCATCGCGTTCGACGAGACGGTGATTCCGTTGCGCATGGCCGACACGACGCAGCGCATCATGCAAGCTTCGCCGACCGGCAAAGTGCCGTGCCTCGTCGATGGTGACGTGAACGTGTGGGAAAGCCTCGCCATCTTGGACTATCTGGCTGATATATTCCCCGACAAGGCGATCTGGCCAGCCGATCGCCGCGCGCGTGCACACGCCCGCGCCATCGCAGCCGAGATGCATGCAGGCTTTCAGCCGCTGCGGCAGGCCCATCCGATGACGATCACGCAACGGTTTGAGCCAAGGCCGTTGGCGGCCGACGTTGCAGCCAATGTTCAGCGCATCACTGCGATCTGGAACCAGGCGCGCGCGCATTTCGCCGACCACTCGCAGGGGCCGTTTCTCTATGGCGCGTTTTCGGCGGCCGATGGCATGTATGCCCCGGTTGTCGCGCGGTTTCATAGCTATGGCGTGACCGTCGATGCGCCGTCTCAGGCCTACATGGATGCGATGCGATCACTTCCGGCTTATCAAGCCTGGGTGGCCGACGCCGCCAAGGAAGCCTGGGTGATTGCGCAGAACACCGAAGACATCGTCATCGAAGATCTACGCAAGCCCCGATAATGAAGTTCAACAACGAAAGCCAACGCCCATGTCGCAGAAAGCCACCGGCTCCGCCTATTTCCTGGAGGAAACCAAAGTCGCCAGCGAAAGCCACACCATTTCCGTGCTGGTGGACAATGAGCCGGGTGTACTGGCGCGGATCATCGGGCTGTTCTCGGGGCGCGGCTATAACATCGACAGTCTGACGGTCTCGGAGACCGAGCACGAAAGGCATCTGTCGCGCATCACCGTCGTCACCAAGGGCACGCCGATGGTGCTGGCGCAGATCAAGAACCAACTCGACCGCATGGTGCCCGTCCACAGCGTGCATGACCTGACCGCCGCTGGCGACCCGCTGGAGCGCGAACTTGCGCTGGTAAAGGTCGCCGGCACAGGCGAGAAGCGCATCGAGGCGCTGCGGCTGGCCGAGATTTTTCGTGCCAACGTCATCGACGCATCGACCGAGCATTTCGTATTCGAGATGACCGGACGAACCAGCAAGATCGAGCAGTTCATCGCCATCATGACCAAGCTCGGCCTTGTCGAAGTCTCCCGCACGGGCATTGCCGGCCTCGCGCGTGGGCCGCTCGGAATGATCGACAAAACGTTGCCGATTTGATGCGCGACATTTACTTGTGCTTAAGTCGAACGATGCTATGCCAACACGGCGAACGGCTTCCCCAGAGTCGTTCCACCGTACAGCGTTCACAAGGTTCCGAGCCACCGCAGCAGACTTAGTTTTGCGTTTCTGCCGGCGATGCGTTCTGGTTCTTTAAGTCACGCGGTATCGCACTAGCGGCGTCTCGACCTGCATCGCATCGTTTCGCGTGCCATTGCCTTGCTTGCGCAAGCTTTGGCGCACCGCGGTCGAGACGCCCTTGCGCTCATGAAAATCCTGGAAATGGCGCTTGCGCGCGATCCCGCACGTGTTACTTGCGCGCGATCCCGCACGACGCCCGCTTGAGTTCAGCACGCGCCGCATTTTCGAACGCTACGCCTTTCAGCGGCGCCCTGAGCACCAACAATCCCTCGGAATCAGGGCTCGTCACCTGATTGATGTCGACGTCACTTTTGCGCACGCCGGGTGTCAGATTGACCAGCCGATCACTGGCCGGCGACAGCACGAACGCGACAGGCACCGGCCGCAGCGCTTGCCCCGGAGCTGCGTAGAAATTATCTCCCGACCGATTGTAGAGCGCAAGGGACCAGCCGGCCTCCGGCAGCGTCGCCTTGACCTCCAGCGAACCGGCTGCGAGATCAAAGCGACACATGGCGTAGAGCATGTCGGGCGACAGAAATGGTAGCAACTGCGTCGCTGGCGTTTGCGCCGGCAACACCACGAGTTCGTTCGCAGGCAAAACCGCCCGCAATTGCCGGAATGCGCTGCCCGTGCCGAACGACGTAATCGCGAAGGTGGTGGCGATGTGGATGATGCCGCCGGCCAGCAACGCCGTGATGATGTGGGCGGGCGCGAAAATGGACGGCTGCTTGGCCTCGGGATAATCGGCTGAAACCCCGGCATCCAGTGTTGTTGCGGCATCGGGCTGGCGCACCACCAGGGCGCCGGCTCTGCGCTCCGGCACATCGCGGATGATTTTGTCGATCGCGTTGCCGATACCCATGCCCACGCGACGACCATGCTTGAAGAGGCCATCGCGCAGCTCCGGCGATATCCGAGGCAATGCGAACTTTTGGCCGACCATCCACACTTGCAGCCGCCGAAGGGCGGCAACGCTCCATTTTTTCTGATCTGTCTGCGGTGCAACATCGACCGTGGCGGTTCGAATGCGAGCCTTGATCCCTTCCGGCAGGGCCACCGGAGCCACCCCAGTCGGCTCGACCGCAAACGCGAACGTCGGTCGTTGCGTGCTCTGGCCCACGGCTGGCCCATCGGCTCGCGCCGAGGGATCAGACCGGTCTACGAGGTCAGTCTGCGGAGGGGTCGACATCAGCGGCATGACTCGGTGTTGATGACGGGAAGGACACGACTGCGCTCACGCTCGGCGAGTGCTGCCGAAACCCAGCGCGGATCCTGGATCGTCAGCGACAGCACCAGCCGGCCGGCCGCCGCCGTTGGCAACCAATTGCCGGGCTTGGCTTCGCGGGCAACGACGATGCGCGTGCCGCCGTCGGCGTCTCTGAGGACGGTACTGGTGTTGTAGGCGTATCGATTGGCACCGTTGCGGATCAACCCGCCGCGCTCATCGTACACCGCGAGGCTCCACCACTCGGCGTCCAGGTCGGAGAGATCAACGACGTAGACGCACGATGAATGGATGCGCTGGCCGGCGACGTCGGTCTGCGCCTGATAGTTCAGCGCCAGCGTCGAATTGAGCGGCAGCAGGCCAAGGCGGACGGTGTGCGCGCGGGTGTAGGGATCGGCGTCAAGGCGACCGGCTGCGGTCCACGTCACCCAAGGCCCGGCGGTGGCGGACGTGAGCTGGGTGCCCGAATGGATCATGACCCACGCCGAGCCGAAGCCGCCAAGGATCGCAATCGCCAGGAACACGGCACCGCGAATGACGAAATTGACGAACGTGGCGATCGCGCGCAGCAGCATGGTTCAGCAGTCGTTCGGTTGCAGGGACGGACACGCGGAGATCAACGTGGCTTGGGGCTCGCCGATGGCAAACTGACCGAGACTAGGGCTTTGGCGCTATCGGAGGCATCGGCGCGGGGACCGATTGGACCAGACGGCTGCTTGGCGTCGCCAGCGCGTGCAGCCGCGTCGCGAGCGGCGGCATCGGGGGGCTCGGGGGCCGCCGATTGACGTCCCTGGGGCGCTGCACCGGAACCCGTTGGTGCCGCCGAATTCGGTGCCGGCGGCAATCCCGCAATCCGCCTCAGTGTGTCAGCAAGTTTGCGCAGGCTGTCGCGCGTTGCATCGGGCATGATGCTGCGGCGCGCGCCTTGCGCCTGCGCCGCAGCCAACGCAGGCTCCGTACGCTTCAATTCGGCGAGCCGCTGCAGTTCCTGCACCTGGCGCGGATGGGGGCTTAGTCCGGGTATCGTCGGGATGCCCGCGCTCGGGTGTGCAACGGTCATGAACGCCTGCCATGTCTGCGCCGGCAATCCGCCGCCGGTTACGCCGTGCGCGACCTCGCCGGCTGACGACGAGATCATCATCGGTCTGAAATCGTCATTGCCGAGCCAGACGCCGGTCACGGACTGGCCGGTGAAGCCCATGAACCAGGCGTCGCGATAGCTCGAACTGGTACCGGTTTTGCCAACCGCCTGCGTAATCTCCAGCGCCGCCCTTTTGCCGGTCCCCTCGTTGACCACGGCCTGCATCATCTGGTTCATTTCGGCCACCACCCGCGGCTTCAACACCAGCGGCGCTGGTTGCTCGTCGCGGTCGCGCGCATAGAGCACATCGCCCTTGCTGTTGACGATTTCGAGTACGCCGTAAGGCTTCGCCAGGTGGCCGCCATTGGCGAACGCGGCGTAGGCACCGGTATGCTCCAGGGGCGAAATACCCGTATCGCCCAACGCCATCGAACAGGTTTTCTTGACGCCGTTGACACCCAGCCGCTGCGTCATCTCGACGACCTTGTCGCGGCTGTTCGCGCCCAACCGATAGAGCGACAGATCGACAGCAACCGTATTCAGCGACTGCTTGAACGCGTCGATTAACGTGATCGACCGCCCGCTGCCGGAGCCGCCATTGTAGTTCTTGGGCGTCCAACCCTTCGGACCGCACGGCGAGGGCGAACTGTCGCTGACGGTCGACCCCGGGCGCAGACCACTTTCGATCGCCGCAGCGTACACGTAGAGCTTGAACGACGAGCCGGGCTGCCGGCGTGCATTGGTGGCGCGATTGAACTGGCTCTCGCCGTAGTCCGGTCCGCCGACCAAGGCGCGAACCGCGCCATCCGGATCAAGGTTGATGATCGCACCGGAGTTGGTGTGATAGCTCTTGCCGTACTGGCGGATCGTCGTCTGCAACGCATCCTCGGCTGAGCGCTGCAAGCCCACATCGACCGTGGTGCGCACTGTCAGAATGAATTGCCCCTTGCCCTCGGCCAGCCGCTGCACTTCCTCAAACACCCAGTCCAGGTACCAATCCGGACTACTGGTGGCGCGCTGCTCGATGGCGCGGGCGGGGTTGGCACGCGCCGCTTCGACCTGACCGGCGGTCATGTAGCCGGCTTCCACCAGGTTCGACAGCACGGTGTTGGCGCGTTGCCGCGCGTTGGCCGGGTTGGCGTGCGGCGCATACTTGGTGGGTGCCTTGAACAGGCCCGCCATCATCGCCGCCTCGGCCAACGTGACGTCGCGCACGGACTTGCCGAAATAAAATTGCGCTGCCGCCGACACGCCGAACGCGCCGCCGCCCATATAGGCGCGATCGAGATACATTTTGAGGATTTCGCGCTTGGTGAAGCGGCTTTCAAGCAGAAAAGCGATATAGACTTCTTTCAACTTGCGCGTGAACGAGCGTTCAGGGCTCAAGAAAAGGTTCTTGGCCAACTGCTGCGTCAGCGTCGACCCGCCCTGCACGGTTTCACCAGCATTGACGTTGGTCACCAGTGCGCGGAAGGTGCCGAGGAAGTCGACGCCGAAATGATCGAAGAAGCGCCTATCCTCGGTCGCCAGCGTGGCCTTGATCAGATGATCGGGAATATCGTCCAGCGGCACTGCGTCGTTTTGCAGAATGCCGCGCATCCCGATATCGTTGCCATAGCGATCGAGAAACTTGACGCTGTATTTGGTTGCGCCGATCTTGCTTTCATCAAAATCCACCAACGCGGGCAGCGACGCGAGGTATAGCACCACCAGCCCGCCCGCCAGCAGCGTCAGGCCTTCCGAGGCGAACTCGGTGAGCAGCCGGGCAACGCCGGTGAGCCGAAATCGTGCAAAGAAGCTCGACGCCCCGTTATAGCGATCCTTGAAGGCTTCCCAACTGCCTGCCACGGTCGAATCGAGCCATGCATCAACCCTAATTCGGTTGAAGGCCCGGCGGCGCGGATGGCGTTTCGGATCGAGGTCTTGCAAGTTCCACCTGACGTTAATTCAAACGGCTGATCCATCGAGCACCGCTGCGCATGCACACGTGCATCCCACACCCGGCCGCACAATTTCGACGCCTCGGCACCGAATCTAAGGTAACGCCTCGCCGATAGCAGACTAATCTATCATACCCAACTGTGGCGCAACCAAGTATGGCATATTCAGTTATGGCGACACGAGAGGCTGGCATGACACAGGCTGGCAAGGCAATCCTGGAGCGGTCAACGCAAACGCCGGATCAGCCGTTGCCGGCGACCGGCGAGAGTGGCTCGGAGCCGCCGTTCTGGACGGTGAAGACGCTTGATGAGATGACACCGGGAGAGTGGGAGAGTCTGTGCGATGGCTGCGGGCGCTGCTGCCTGAACAAGCTCGAAGATGAAGACACCAGCAAGATTCATCTGACCAGCGTCGCGTGCCGCCTGCTGGACGTCCGCACCTGCCGCTGCCGCGATTATCCCAACCGCCAGACGCACGTGCCCGATTGCATTCAGATCGATCCTGAACAAGTAAGATCGCTGTCGTGGCTGCCGGAAAGTTGTGGATACCGCCGCGTCGAAGAAGGCCGCGCGCTGGCATGGTGGCATCCGCTGCTGTCGGGCAGTACCGAAACTGTGCATGCGGCCGGCATCTCGCTGCGTGGGTGGGCAAAGAGCGAGCGCCGCATTAAACCCGAGAATTTCACCCGCTACATCATCGACGACTTTCCGCCACCGGCCGCGGAGGTCAAACAAGGCCACGGCAACGATGCGTAATGACTGGGTAGCAGCCGCAAATTTGGTCGGGCGCATGTTGGCATTGCTCGGCGCCTTGCTGGTGGCGATCGGCGGCTTCAAGACGGCCGCCCTGTATCTGCAAAGTCATCGCGGCCTCGAAACCGTCGCCACGATCGATGCGGCGGCGGGCCATCAGTTCGGCACCGGAGGCTGGGTGGATTTGTCCTGGCGCGATGACGGCGGCACGATGCGGCAGGCGCTGGGCGTGCAGGTGACCGGAAGGCTTGCCCGCAAACTGCGGCTGGGCAGCGCGCTGGCGCGGACCCATCTCCGCATCCGTTATCGACCCGACGACATCCGCTCTGCCATTCTCGTCATCGAGGACGTGCACGAGCAGATCAAGAGTGCCGCAGCCCTTTGCATCGCCGGATTTCTCGCCATATCCGGAGGCAGCGGGCTGATCCTGGCCCTGATGCTATCCGGCCTCGGCACGGTTCGGACATCAAGTTCGCCGGAATTTGGCGCTGAACGCGAACCCCGACCATGACCAATCTTTTCGAGGCGGCGGGCTTGCAGTCGGGCGCACCGCGCCCACTGGCGGATCGCTTACGACCCAGGCAGCTCGACGAGGTGATGGGCCAGGATGCCATCGTCGGTGCCGACGGGGTGCTCACGCG
>JANXYD010000496.1 GCA_025350265.1 Hyphomicrobiaceae bacterium
TCGACTTCGAGATCGGAAATGGCGGATTGGAATTTCGGGTCCCAGTTGACGAGACGCTTGTCCTTGTAGATCAGGCCGGCCTTGTGCAGTTCGACGAACACCTTTGTCACGGCGCGCATCATCTGGTCGTCCGGCGCGCCGTCGCGACCCATGGTGAAGGTGTCGCGACTCCAGTCGCAGGAGGCGCCGAGGCGCTTCAACTGGTTGGTGATCGTGCCGCCGCTTTCCTGCTTCCAGGCCCAGACAGTTTCGATGAATTTTTTGCGGCCGAGCGTATGCCGACTGGTCTGCTTCTCGGCCAACTGACGCTCAACGACCATTTGTGTGGCGATGCCGGCGTGATCGGTGCCGGGCTGCCAGAGTACGTCCAGGCCCTTCATGCGCTGGTGGCGGCAGAGGATATCCTGCAACGTGTTGTTGAGCGCGTGCCCCATGTGCAACGAGCCCGTCACGTTCGGCGGTGGAATGACGATGCAATAGGGCTTGGCTGCGGCGCGGTCGGGGCGGCCGGCCTTGAAGGCCTGCGCGTCTTCCCAGTCTTTATGGATGCGTGCCTCGATATCGGCAGGCTGATAGGTCTTCTCGAGCATGGCGCGCGCGCGCTTTCAAACGGTTGTATTCAGACGGAGATCAGCGTCGTACGCGTAGCGCTATCGCGCGTCAATGTTGCGGGGCATCCGTGGCGGAGCGGCCGCCTGTCTCGCGCAACTCCTGCTGCAAGGCCTTTTCGACCATGCGCGGCATATTGGCGTCGAGCCATTCCCGCAGCAACGGGCGCAACATGACAGCGACGGTGTCCTCAAGGGACGACAAGCTCTCCAATGTGAGGGAAGGGCCGGGGGCGGCTACAGCTCTGCCGGGCTCAGGGGCCGCTTCGGCGTTGGCCGGCGGCAACGGCACATCGGACTGAACGACGGGTTCAACCGAAAGGAACTGTGCCGTCTCGGCCGATACAGCTTGTACTTTTAACGCCTCGAAGCTGACCAAGCCAGTAATTGAAGCAGCTTCACCCTCGATCCCGCTGGCGTCGCTTGCGGGCAACGACACGGTTTTTGCCGAGATCAGGGCGTTGGCTGCGGCGACTTCGGCGACCGCCGCTGCGGCGGCCGCTGCCGGTGACTGTAGCTCATCCGCGCCGCGCGCATCGTCGGCGACGCTGCCGGAAGGTGGCGTAAATGCTAGGGCTGGTTGCGTCGGCGGAGCCGGCAAGCGCGCGCTGTCGGACACGACTAGCGCCGGCTCCGCCTCGGCCACGACCACCGTCGACTGCGCCAGTCCAGCGGCCAGCGCGCCTAGAGCGGCCTCCGCCGTAAGCATCTCGAATGCGGGTGGAACGACAACGATCGCAGGCGGGTGAACGACGCGGGCAGGTGCGACTTCGACGACGGCAGCTGGGACGGCTGCGGGCACGCTGTCGACGACGAGCGATGCTGCAGGAGACGTCGCGGTCTTCAATACCGCGATCGCGGTTTCTGGCTCCAACAACTCAGCGAGCACGTCGTCCTGATAGGTGGCGGCAGGGTGCGGTAAAGAGGCGGCTGCCGACTTCACAGGCTTTGCGGACGCTGCGGTCGGAGATACAGCGTGCGCCGACGAGCGAGCAGCAGGCGGGGCGAGCTGACGGGGGGAGGATGCGCCAGCCGAACCTTCGTCGATGATCTTACGGATGGAGGCGAGGATTTCATCCATGCTGGCGTCGTCGGTGGCCACCGAGGCGTCGCGCCTGACGCGAACGGACGGTGCCGCAGAACTGGTCGAAAAGCCAAAAGTCATTGGTACCCACCGCTACAAAAAGCGCAACTCATAAGCCGGACGAAGTTGAGCTGGCAGGTGTGAATTCAAAAAGACTACGCCGATGTCATAGCACGCCGCGTCAGGCACGCCATTAGGCGACCGTTACTTGACAGGCTTCCAGTTCCTGGCCTCGTCCTGCTCCATCGCCTTACGGCCGTGCGTCTCCCACAGATCGTGGGTCTCGACCCGACCGTCGGCGCGCGTGATGGAGATGCCGTACCACTGCCGCCGGACCTCATGATAGTGCTGTTCGGCGTCGTAAACTGTATCGACACCGCCAAGTTCGGAAATGTTCAACCGACCCTCGGCGAACAGGACTGAATACGCGGCGACGGCGATGTTGTGCTTATCGGTCACGACGCTGACTTGCGCGTTAAGCAGCGTCTGTTCGGCGTTGAGCACATCCAAAAGGGTGCGCTGACCAACACGTTCTTCTTCGCGCACACCGGTCAGCGCTGTTTGCGCCGATGTCACTTGCTGATTGTCAGAAACCAGCTGCGCGCGCGCGGCAATAAGCTGCGACCAGGCCGCGACGACGGTTTGCTTGGTTTCGGTGCGCGCCTGCTCGATCTGCTGGATGCGGCTGATATGGGTCTGCTTGGCTTGCCGAACCTGCGCGTCGACCAGACCGCCCGTGTAAAGCGGGACGCTGAAAACGGCGGTCAATGATTTGGTTTCAGCGCTCGCAAGGCCGGTCGGCTCGAAAGCCTTGTTGTAGTTCGCTTGCAATTGCGCCGTAGGGAGCAACTGGCCGTAGATCTGATCGATGGTGTGGCGCGCCTGCTGCTCGTTGTAGAGGGCGGCCACGACGTTCGGGTTTTCGCGCGCCGATATTTCGATCGCATCGTTTATCGTGCGGGGCAACAAATTATTGACCGGGCGTGGTTCGACGAGATTGATCGGCGGCGTGCCGATGTTGCGTTCAAAGCTGGAACGGCTGGTCTGCAGGTTCGAGCGTGCGAGATCAAGAGCAGACACGGCTGCCGCCAAGGTCGCTTCCGATTGGGCCACGTCGGTGCGCGTGACCTCGCCGACGTTGAAGCGCTCCCGCGTCTGCTTCCGGTCCTCAGTCAGAATACGGACGTTGTTTTCGCGCAGCTTGACGATCGCCTGATCGCGAATGACGTCGAGATAGGCTGTCGAGCTGTCCAACAACACTTGTTGTTCGACGCCACGCAGGACTTCGCGCGCCGCGCGCACCTGTGCCTCGGCCGCACGCACCGTGTTGATGACCTGACCACCCTTAAACAACGTCTGGACGGCCGTCAGGCCGTAATTGCGCGGGTGTGTTTCAAATTCACTGCGGGAGCCCAAAGTCGATTGGGTCGTCGTGTCGAGTACACCCGCGTTGGCGTTCGCCGTAAGGGTCGGGCGGTAGCCCGAATTGGCAATAGACACCTGCTCATCAGTCGCACGCATGGTGGCGCGGGCAGCGTCGAGCTTAGGGTTCCAGCGATAAGCAGTCGCGAGTGCATCGCTGATCGTCTCCGCAGATGCCGTGCCGTAGTCGGTCAGCGCGAAAAAGCATGCCAAGGCCAAGACAG
This sequence comes from Hyphomicrobiaceae bacterium, assembly GCA_025350265.1. Classification (GTDB taxonomy): domain Bacteria; phylum Pseudomonadota; class Alphaproteobacteria; order Rhizobiales; family Hyphomicrobiaceae; genus JABFRJ01. The sequence continues at coordinate 3,339 of JANXYD010000496.1, forward strand.
AAACCGCACCGCGCAGTAGGTTTTGAGCACGCGCTGCAGGCTGTCGTTCGGGTTCCGCGCCAATGTCCGTCATATGTCTGCCCCGCAGCCGCGTGTGTCTCGAACTCGCCTCAGGTCCAGCACGCGACCCACGTCATCGGGGTATCCGATTCGTTAACGGGGCCACTATGGCGCGAAGGCAACAATCTTGAACAAACCGGCGCTCGTCGTTGCCTCTCGATGGCAGATCGACCGTAAGGTCAGGGTTAAAGCAGGGGAATGACGCAGCTCCTAGCGCGGGTTCGGAACGTGCAAGAGAAATTCCGGATGCGTGACCAAATATCAACAGGATTCATCGTGCCGGCGCGCCGCGTCGGCTTTCCAGTTTGCGCCGCGCGCTCAATCCGCCGACGAACGCAACCCGTTGCTGGCGACATACGGGTCCTTGGCGCCCCAATTGTCGAGCTTCTCCAGCAGTTCGACACGGCCGTCCGGGTGGGTGATGCTGACGCCGAACCATTTCCGCTCGACGTCTTCGTAATGCACGGTCGGGTCGTACTGGCTGTCGCCGAGTTGCAGGCTGGAGCCGTCCAGTCGGCCGATGGCTGCAAGCACGGCGTGGGCTGCGACCGTCAGATCGTGGCGGTCGCTGACGGCTGAGACCTGGGCGTCGAGAAGCTCCTGTTCGGCGTTGAGCACGTCCAACAGCGTGCGCTGTCCGACACGCTCCTCTTCGCGAACGCCTTCGAGTGCGATGCGCGCGCTGTCGACCTGGATGGCGTCCTGCGCGACTTGCGTGCGGCTGGCCTCCAAGCGTGACCAAGCGGAAATAGCGGTGGCCGTCGTCTCGGTGCGCGCCTGTTCGATTTCCTGCAGCCGGCTTACATGCGTGTGCTTGGCGGCGCGGACGCGGGCCTTGGTCTCACCACCTTCATACAAAGGCACGTTGATGCGGCCGGTGACGGTGCCGGTGTTGGTGGCGTTGACCTGGTTGATGGCGTTGAAGGCCTGGTTATAGCCCGCTTCAAGCCGCACTTCCGGCAGCAACTCGCCCCAGATGCGATCGACCTCGTGGCGTGCGGCCTGTTCGCGATAGAGCGCGCCGACGACGTTCGGGTTTTCTTTTTCGGCAATCTTGATGACGTCCTCGACCACGGACGGGATGAGCCTGGAGGGGAGCTGCGGCTCGATCAGGTTTTGCGGCGGACGGCCGACGACGCGTTCGTAGACGGCGCGACTGGTCTTCAGGTTGGAGCGGGCGAGATCAAGGGCGGAAATCGATTTCGCCCGGCGTGCCTGGGCCTGCGCGACATCGGTGCGCGTCACTTCGCGAACCGCGCGGCGGGCTTCGGCGGACGTCAACTCGGTGGTCAGAACGGCAACGTTCTTTTCACGCAAATGCACCAGAGCGCCGTCGCGGATCACATCGGCGTAGGCCGTCACCGCATCGAGCAACACCTGGGCCTCTATGAGGCGCAAGTTTTCGCGGCCGGCGCGGACGTTAGCCTCGGCTTCGCGCACCGTGTTTACCGTACGGAAGCCGGAGAAAACGGATTGTGCCACGTTAACGCCATAGCCCGACGGATGCAGCGTACCATCGGTCGATTGCGCCGGATTGGACTTGGTGTCGGCGAGGCCGTAGTTGGCGTTTGCCGTCGCGGTCGGCCGGTAGCCGGCCTTGGCTTGCGGCACGCCCTCATCGGTGGCGCGCAGACGGGCCCGCTCGGCATCGATCTTGGGATTGCTCTGGTAGGTCAACGTCAAAGCTTCCTGCAGCGTCTCGGCAATCGCCGGACACGTGGGTGCGATGATCGTCATCAGCGCGGCGATGCTGACGCAAAGTGCCGACAACGGTCGTCCGAGCCGACGCAATTGCAAGTCCTTCTCTGGATGTCGTCCAGAACGCTTCATTCGCGCATGCTCCTCGGCAGAGCCGCTCGGGCTCCCGGGGTGCATTGGCGGCGGAGTCGGTAAACTTTTGGTTAAGTCGCGCTGGGGATGGGTGCGCTGCCATGCCGGGCGTGGCGATTGAGCCAATCCCCGGTGCGCTGAATTTGCAGATCCATCACAACGAGAAGCTGTGCGCTCGCGCAAATCCGGGCAGGGGGGCGGCTGAGGCGTCGAACGCGTCGCGCGCGGCGTGGGATACCCCCGTTCGCAGCCATACCGTCGCCTTGCCGGCGGGGGGCTGGCCGGTCACCGCGACCATGCGCGCACCGTTTTTCAATTGATCGAACAGCGCTGTGGGCACGTCTGCCACGCTGCCGGCAAAAATGATGGCGTCGTATGGCCCTTCGGCGGCCAGGCCGAGCGTCAGGGGGCCACGGCTTATTTGCGCGGCCAATTTTGGATCGGCCGCCGCGGCGATGGCTGAGAGGGTTTGATCTTGCTCTACCCCAAAGGCCTTGAAGCCCATCGCGTCGAGGACCGCCACGCCGTAGCCAGTCCCGCTGCCGATCTCGAGCACCCGACCGCCATCGGGAATTTCCGCCAACTGCACGAGTTTGGCGAACAAACGCGGCTCGATCATAACGCGCCCGCGCGCGGTGCGGTCGAGGGCTATCGGATTATCCATGTAGGCTATGGCCCTGAGGGAGGCGGGTAGAAAACTCTCGCGCGGAACCACAGCCATGGCGCGCAAAATACGCCGATCGGTGATGTCGCTCGGCCGGACTTGCGAATCGACCATGTTCTGACGCTGCACCGCATAGGCGGCTGCTGCGGTGGCTTGAGGGGCGATGGGCGTCGGCGAGGCTGGATTGAGCGGCAATTCGGTCATGTGCATGGGTCCAGGAAATCAGCGGCTGGCGGACCATACCCAATGACCGCATGGCTTGCCAGGGGGGCATGTGACGGTGTCGGGGCATCGCATTGCTTGACACCATGCGTGGTCCATGGTGATCCCCGCAGCAAAATAAAACCACGGGAGCGGCAACGCCATGGCACGAGCATTCATATTTCCAGGGCAGGGCAGCCAAGCCGTCGGCATGGGCAAGGCGTTGGCGGATACACACCCTTCAGCACGCGCCGTGTTCGACGAGGTGGACGCGGCGCTGGGCCAGAAGTTGTCGACTGTCATGTGGTCGGGGCCGGCTGAAGCTCTGACGCTTACCGAGAATGCGCAGCCGGCGCTGATGGCTGTCAGCATCGCCGTCATGCGCGTGCTGGAGGCCGAACACGGGTTGAAGCTTGCAGAGAGCGTCACATTCGTCGCGGGACACAGCTTGGGGGAATATTCGGCGCTCGCCGCCGCCGGCACGTTTTCGATCGGGGATGCGGCACGCCTGTTGCGGTTGCGCGGGCAGGCGATGCAGAAAGCGGTGCCGGTGGGTGTCGGTGCGATGGCGGCGTTGTTGGGCGTCAGCATCGATGTGGCCCGCAAAATCGCTCAGGAGGCGGCGCAAGGCGATGTCTGCGACGTGGCCAACGACAACGATCCCGGCCAGGTCGTACTGTCGGGCCATAAGGTGGCGATCGATCGCGTCGGCGAGGTGGGGAAGGCGCATGGTTTGCGGCGCGCGATGCCGTTACCGGTCTCGGCACCGTTCCATTGCCGGCTGATGCAACCCGCAGCGGACGCAATGGCGGAAGCACTGGCCAACGTGGCGATGCGTGCGCCGTGCGTGCCGGTGGTTTCAAACGTGCTGGCGCTGCCGATCAGCGATCCCGCCGAAATTCGCAAGCGTCTCGTCGAGCAGGTCACGGGCACGGTGCGTTGGCGCGAGTGCATGCTGGCGATGGCGGCCGCCGGGGTGACCGAATTCTATGAGATCGGCTGCGGCAAAGTGCTTTCCGGCTTGGCCGGCCGCATCGACAAGAGCTTCAAGTGCACGCCAGTCGGCACGCCCGATGATATCAAAGCGATTGCCGCAGCGCTCAAGGTTTAGTGTTCCGACCCCAGGGGCGATCCGGGGCGGCCATCTTCGACGACGCGGCCGTCGCTCATGCGGATGATGCGCTGGCAGCGGGCGGCGAGGGAAAGATCGTGGGTGACCAGAATCAGCGTAGTGCCGCTTTTGCGATGCAGATCGAACAATAGTTCGGTGACTTGGGTGCCGGTGGCGGCGTCGAGATTGCCGGTGGGTTCGTCGGCGAAGAGGATTTTCGGCTTCGGCGCGAGTGCGCGCGCGAGCGCGACACGCTGTTGCTCGCCACCTGACAACTGAGCCGGAAAATGTTGGCTACGCGCGGCCAGTCCGACCTCGGCGAGCCGGACTGCCGCCACGTTGAAGGCATCCGGGCGGCCGGCGAGTTCCAGTGGCAGGGCGACGTTCTCAAGAGCGGTCATGGTCGGCACGAGATGGAACGACTGGAAGACGATGCCGATGTCACGGCCGCGCACGAGGGCGAGTTGATCTTCACTCAAGGCCGAAAAGTCCTGCCCGACGATGTGCACCTTGCCACGACTCGCGCGTTCGAGCCCCGCCATGATCATCAACAGCGACGTCTTGCCAGAACCCGACGGGCCGACGATGGCGACCGAGGTCGCACCGGCGATGGAAAAACTGACCGATTTGAGGATCTCGACCGCACCGGCGCGACTTGCAAGCGTCAAGCCGACGTCCTCGAGGGCAACGACGGCGGCTGCGGCGCCGAGGGCAGATGCGGGCGCGCCGGGAACCCTGAGCGCAGGCGTGGCATTGAACGGGATCATGGCTATCCTTGGCCTTGGTTCGGCCGCGCTGTTATTTGTAAGTGACGGGGCATTCGAGACCCGCTGTAGTGAGCAGGAAATACGGCAGGACGGCGAAAGTTGGTCGGTTGTTTCGGGAGTTCGAGGAGGCTTGTCGGGGATGGCGTGGCTTTGGGCCATTCCGATTTGAATTGAACTGCGGCACGTACGATTGGTGGCAGAATGAGACATGAGATGAGCGTCGGCGACGCGTGGGTCAAGTGCATGCGCGCCGCAGTGATCGGGCTGGGCGTGATTGTCGCAATGGGCTCAGCGATGCCGGATGCGATGGCGCAGGCGGGCAAGCCGATCAAGATCGTGGCGTTCGGCGACAGTCTGACGGCGGGTTATATGCTGGCCCCGTCGGAAGCGTTTCCGGTGGTGCTCGGCAAGGCGCTGCAGGGGCGCGGCCATGCCGTCGAGGTGATCAACGCGGGCGTGTCGGGTGATACCACCTCGGCCGGCCGCGACCGACTGGGCTGGGCGGTGCCGGCCGACGCCGACGCTGTCATTCTTGAGTTGGGTGCCAATGATGGATTGCGCGGGCTCGATCCGGCGGCGGCGAAACGCAACCTGGAGGCCATAATCCAAGCTCTCACGGCGCAGAAGGCGGTGATACTGCTAGCTGGGATGCGTGCGCCGCGCTCGATGGGCGATACCTATACGACGGCGTTCGACGCCATCTTTCCCGAGCTCGCGGCGAAATACGGGTTGGTGCTGTATCCGCTGTTCATCGAGGCGACCGCGTTAAAGCCGAGCCTCAGTCTGGCGGATGGCCTGCATCCCAACGCGAAGGGCGTGGAGGCGATCGTCGCCGGCATCTTACCTGATGTCGAGGCGGTGATCGCGCGCGTGACGGCGCGGCGCGGGCAACCCGCCAAAGGTTGACACTGGGGTGGACACGTTTGGGAGAGCGCGATGCCGCGCCTGTTTACTGCGATTGAATTGCCGGAGATGGCGCGCATGCATTTGTCGATGCTGCGGGGCGAGGTCGGCGGAGCCCGCTGGGCTGGGCCCGAAAATCTGCACCTGACGCTGCGTTTTTTCGGCGATGTCGACAACGACGTCGCCGATGAGATTGCCGCGCATCTCGAAGCCGTCGTCGCCGATCCCATTCGCATAGAGATCACCGGCACGGGTAGCTTTGGAGGCGCGCGCGAAACTGTGATCTTTGCGGCGGTCGTGGCGTCGCCGGCGTTGCTTGCACTGCAGAAGACGCACGATCGGATCGCTCTGATGGCCGGCGTCGCTGCCGCCGAGCACGCGTTCAAGCCGCATATCACGCTGGCGCGGGTGCGGCATGCGAGGCCGTCGTTGCTGGCGCGATTTCTGGCCGACACGGGCGCGCTCAGGATTGAACCGTTTTTCGCCCACAGATTCGTGCTGCTGTCCTCGCGACCGGGGCGCGGCGGGGGACCTTATGCGATGGAAGCGGCAGTCGCGCTCGGCGGTAGGCAGTAGGCAGTAGGCAATAGGCATATCTGTTTGGGATCCCGGAGCGCGCGGGCTTCGTTTAAATGGGCGGCGCGGTTCCGGGTTGCGATGATGAAAAGCTGCTGGCCGCTTATTGCTTTGGCGGTGTGGCGGGTGCTGTGCCGGCGCGGATAGCCTGCTTGGCTTCTTTTTTCTCTATGCGCGCGAGGCAGGCGGGCGACAGCTGCGCTTTGTTGCCTTCGAGGCATTGCAGCCGCTGCGGGCCACGTGCGGTACCACATAGCTTGGCCGCATCCGTAACGCATGCGGCCTTTGCCACTTCGCGGGTCTGTTGCGTGACGGCAACGGCTGCGGCGCACTCCGGCCCGAGTTTGGACTGGTTTGCGATCAAGCATTTGGTGCGGCTGCCGGCAGTGGTCGCGCACAGGGACGCGAGTTCAGCGCGGCAAGCCTTCTTGTTGATGCGGCCGGACTTGCCGACCTTGATCGGCGCGGACGGCTGCGAGGCCGAAGGTGCCGGCGTGCTGGGCGTGGCTTGCGCCAACTCGACGCCGCCAAGGCGATTGGCGCGCGTCGCCATGCGCGACTTGACCGCCGCATCGCAGTTGGGTGAAAGCTGCGCCTGATGCTCCAACAGGCAGCGCATTTTCTTGCCGTTGCCGGCTTCTACGCTGGGGCACAGCGCGGTCAAATCCGCCGTGCACATCGAAAAAGCTGCGGACTGTGGCTCGGCGGCGGAGGCGCTAGAGATCGCGGCGCAGACGCCGAGGGCTGCGGCAAAACTTTTGAGAACGGCGAATGATTGATTGACACAAGAGTTGCTACGCATGGATTTTCCTTGCAGAGACAGTTTGGTGTACGCGCCGGTGCGTTCAGGGTGAAGACGGACAACCGCTGCCGTTTCCGTCGTGTCGTAAACGGATTACTCCGGGATGGGGTAGGCGGGAGCGATCGGCACGGCGACCACTTCGCCATGCTTGACGGTGATTGCCAGTTCCCCGGCCTTGAGCCGCAACGCGTCCGCGCCGAACAACTCCCGTCGCCAGCCTTTGAGAGCGGGTACGTCGGATGCGCGCTCAGTGGCGATGCGCTCGATGTCCTCGGTGTCGGCGATCAGGCGCGGTGCCACCCGGTTGCGCGCGGCCGCCGCCTTCAACAGCACTCGCAACAACTCCACCAGCGCTGCCTTCTCGGGCGGCACGACGATGCCCTGCTCCTGAGCGGGCAACGTCTTTAGATCGCGCTTCAGGCCGGCCGTGACACAATCGACGATTTCGCGCGCGCGCCCTGAGCGCGCGAAGCCCGATGACAGCGTGCGCATCTCGGCGAGTTGTTCAATCTCCGTCGGCATGTGGTTGGCGATGTCGTAAAGTTGCTCGTCGCGCAGAATACGGCTGCGGGGCACATCCTGGGCTTGCGCCGCACGCTCGCGCCACGCCGCCAGCTCGATCAAAACCGCCAAGCCCTTGCGGCCTTTTACCTTGGCTTTGAGCCGCCGCCAGCTATCCTCGGGCTTGGTCTCGTAGCTGGCGGGGTCTTCCAGAACGGCCATCTCCTGCTCGAGCCAATGGGCGCGACCGGTGGCTTCGAGTTCGGACTGCAGCTTGAGGTAGACATCGCACAGGTGCGTCACGTCGCCGAGCGCATATTCGAGCTGTTTTTGCGACAACGGCCGCCGCGCCCAGTCGGTGAAGCGCGAGGTCTTGTCGATGTCGGCGTTGGTCAACTGCTTGACAAGATTGACATAAGAAATGCTTTCGCCGAAGCCGCAGACCATGGCGGCGACCTGCGTGTCGAACAGCGGATGGGGGATGATGCGGCCGAGAACGTAGACGATCTCGACGTCCTGGCGGGCGGCGTGGAACACCTTGATGACGCGGGCATCAGCCATCAGGGCGAAGAACGGAGCCAGGTCCAGGCCGGGTGCCAGCGGGTCGATGCAGCCGGCATCGTCCGGGCCCGCCAACTGGATGAGGCAGAGCTTCGGCCAGAAAGTGGTCTCGCGCATGAATTCGGTATCGACCGCCACGTAAAGGTGGCGGGCTAGCCGCGCGCACAGCGCAGCCAGATCAGAGGTCTTGGTGATCACGTTCATGAAACGGGTATATCGTGTTGGGGCCTCACGCGCTAGTCGCGCTCCGGCCGGGTCTTTGGTTTTGCAGTGCTTCGGGCGGGAAAAAAGGGCATGATGGGGGGACCCAACCGCAACTTGACGAGAGCGAACACGCCTGAATGCAATGGACCGACGAAGGTGTCATCCTCAGTGTCAGGCCGCATGCGGAGACTGCGGCGGTGGTGGAAGTGTTCACGCGGCAGCACGGCCGCCACCTCGGGCTGGTGCATGGTGGACGGTCGCGCAAGGTACGGCCGGTGCTGCAAATCGGCAATCATGTGGATGTCAGCTGGAAAGCGCGGCTATCGGATCAACTTGGGGTGATGACGGTCGAGCCACGGCGCGGGTATGGCGTCGAGGTCATGGACGACGCGGCGGCGCTGGCGGCTGTGATGTCGATCTGCGCTCTGTCGCGGGCGCTGGCGGAACGCGATCCGCATCCCAACCTCTTTGAAGTGACGCTGTTCGTGCTGGGCTTTCTCGACGATGCCGAGCTGTGGCCTCCGCTCTACGTGCGCTGGGAGTTGGCGTTGCTCGACGAATTCGGGTTCGGGCTGGAGTTGACCCGGTGCGCGGTGACAGGGGGAGCGACCGACCTGGTCTATGTGTCGCCAAAGTCGGGGCGGGCGGTGTCGCTCGAAGCGGGCGAGGCTTACAAGGACCGCCTGTTGCCGTTGCCAGCATTTCTGCGCGGCAGCCCCGGCAACGGCGTCCAGACCAGCGATATCCTGGCCGGGCTCGATCTGAGTGCGCATTTTCTCGCGGCACGGCTGTTTGATCCGCGTGACGCGTCGCTGCCCGAACCGCGCAGTCGGCTCAGGGCGCTGCTTGCGAAAGTCAACGCACCGATTTGACGGCGCGGTTTGGTGGTAACGACGCGGCGGCGTGCGTATCGGCCTGCTTGTGCTGGAGTTCGACGCGTGGTTTTGCATCGGTGCCGCGCACAATGATGAAAGTATCGCCGGGCGCAGTCGCG
>JANXYD010000007.1 GCA_025350265.1 Hyphomicrobiaceae bacterium
TGCGTGAAGGTTCGGAGACGGTGCTTTTTCTCAACGGTATCGCCGCCGGCGAGGAGAACGCCATGCAGGCGCTCCTCGTGGGTGGCGCGATCGGTTTGCTGGGCGGGATCGCGGCTGGCGTGGCAATGTATTTCGGTTTGCTGCGCATACCCGTCCGCTACCTGTTCGGCGTGACGAACTGGATGGTGTTGTTGCTTGCCGCCGGAATGGCCTCGCAGGCGGCAGGGTTCCTGGTGCAAGCCGGCCTCGTTCCGGACTTGGGTTCGCCGATCTGGGACACGGGCTGGCTGCTGTCTGAAAAGAGCCTGCTGGGCAAGGTCATGCATGCGCTGTTCGGTTATGTGTCGCGGCCGGCAGGGATACAAATACTGGCGTTTTTAGCGACGCTCGGGGTGATATCGGGGATGGCACGGATGATGGACAATTCGGTTTCGCTGAAGCGAAAAGCTGTGTCGACAGCATCGAGCTTAGCGTTGGCTTTTGGCATTGGGCTGGGCTGGTTCGGCCTTGGCGGCATCGAGACGGCCCGCGCCGGTGACTTCAAAATCGAATCACCGAACATCGATTTTCACGAAGTCGAGATCGAGACCAACACGGCGACCACCTTCGACAAACGGCCGGAGAACAAGAATCGCGGCGCTTTCACGCAGGAAATCGGTGTTGGCGTACTGCCGTTCTGGTTCGTGGCTCTTGAAGGCGAACTCGGTCGCGAACCCGGTGAGAAATGGCAATTCAATGCCACCACCATCGAAAACATCTTCATGCTGACCGAGCCGGGCAAGTATTGGATGGATTTTTCCATCTTCGCCGAATTCTCGCACGCCCGGAACTTGAATGATCCAGATACCGTCAAGGTCGGCGGGCTGTTCCTCAAGGAGCACATGAAGTTCGTCAACACGTTCAACGTTTTTCTGGAAAAGGAAGTCGGCCGCAACGCCGGCACCGCCGATACGCTGACGTATGCGTGGCAGACGCGCTATCGCTTCAGCCCGCTGTTTCAGCCGGGAATCGAGCTCTTCGGCCAGGTTGACGACCTCAATAGCGCCGGCAAGTTTGGTGATCGGCAATTGCGCATCGGCCCGGTGGTCGCGGGTGCCTATAATCTGGGCGAGATCGGCGGCAAGGGGAAAATCAAATACGAGGTCGGCTATCTGTTCGGAACGACGACGCCGACCGAGCAAGGCACGCTGCGCACCCGCCTCGAACTCGAAATTCCATTCTGATGTTCACTCGGGTCTGATGTTCACTCGGGCGAACGTCGCGATCGGGACGCTCGCTCAGCGATAGGCCGGCCGCCAGCCCGCTTGCTGCGCTTCGGTTTCAGAGCAAAACCAGCGCTTGTTCGGATGCCCGTCGATGCGCACCTTGTCGTACCATTGGCTCCACGGCATGTGGTAGATGTGGCCGTTCGCCGTGACATTGCCCTTGATCGGGCAGCCTGCGGGGGCCTGCTCCTCGGTGCGGGTCCAGGCGCGGGCGCGAAAATCCCACGCCGGCAGCGCTTCGCCTTGCCAGATGCCGATCTTTGTCCGGCGCGCTTCGGCTTCCTCGGTAGTGTAGGCGACGGAGTATTTCACGTAGGCCCAGGCGAGCCCCAGCTTGACCATTTCCCGGTTGATATCGCGGCCGTCGACGAAACACGTGCCGAGCGTGCGACCATACTTGTCGAGGCCATGGTTGCGGCAGACGACTTGTTTGCCTTCCGCCATGGTGCGCATGGTGTGCGTCGCCTCGGTGCCGCAGGCCCACTCTTCTCCGGTTGCGCGCTTGCACGTCTGTGTACTTTCCGGCGCGTCGATACCCTCTAGGCGGACGCGGGTGTCGCCGACGTGAATGGTATCGCCGTCGATCACGCGGGTGATGCCGGAGAAGTTCTCATTGAGGGGAACGGGCGCAGGCCAGGCACGGGCTGCGGCCGGGAGGGGGTGGGCCGTGATCAGCGCGAACGCCACTGATGCCAGCCCGGTAAACAAGCAACGTAAGATAAACATGACACTGAGGGTGTCTGATTCGCAGGGCGCGGCAGAGGCTCAGATGTGACCATTGCAAGAACGCGTGTGGACAACGTGTTGCTGGTGCATGCGAGGCCGCACGCGCAAACACGGGCGTTGTGCAAATGCAACGCATCCACAGACGTTTACGGCTGTGGCCGTGGCGTGGCAGGCTTCGGGCTGGCGGGCGGCGACGGCCGCGATGGTGGCTGCGGAAGCGGCTGTATCGATGGCTGCACCGGCTCGGGTGCCCGGTTCAATTCGCGCTGGGCGAACGTCACTAAAAACCCGAGCGCGCCAAGCCGTGTGACCGCCTGCGCGCGTTTGGCCGCGTCGCTCAAGTATTCCACGACGAACACCGGTTTGCCGTCGGCCTTCAACATCTGCAGAAACTCGATCGAGCGGTCGGTTTCATCGCGATCGTTGGCGCGCTCGGCGGCCGCGACGCCGAACAGCAGATCTTCCTTCGCCATGCCGTCAATAGCCTGCCGGAAAGGCGCGTGCGCGGCCAGTTCCTCGCCGTTCTGCGCCATCACCAGGAAGCCAGGTTTGCGCGTGCGGGCGTAGGCTGCAAGGCGTTCGACGAATGCTGCCATCTCTGCCTCGGCACCGGGGCGGGTCTTTTCCCACTCGCCGAACACGTCGACCCGGTCGAGATAAACGCCGTCGAAGCCGGCGTCGAGGATGGTGTCGAGGTACGGCCGCGCTGCGCTAAACCAACGCCGCCGCAGGGCGTCGATAAACGACGGCTGGGGATCGAGGATCAGTTTTTGCCAGCCGGGGTCCCAGAAGCGCACGAGATAGTTGCCCTTCCAGTCGGTGTTTTCGCGCGCGAGCCAGCTGGGTGGCCTGGCGGCGGTCGAGGTTTTGGCAGACCACGACTTCGACCAATAGTACCGGTACGTTTCGGCTTCCCCGATCGACATATAGGCCAGCACGATCCGCGGCGAGCGTCCGGCACGCGCGCGGAAGGCGTCGACGCCGGCTGCCGAAAGCAAGTTCGTGCCCGAAGTATCGCGCGCATGATCGATGACGAGCAGATCGATCGAGGGGTCGATATAGTCGGCGCGTGCGCCCTGCAACTGATAGCCCCAAACCCGAGCCGAATTCAGTAGCGGTCCTTGACGTGCCGCCAGTGGCGCCGGTTTGGGCGCCGGCGCCACGACGGCCCATAAGCCCACAACGGCAAGCAGCAGTGCCAGTACGATCGTGCGCCTCGGGGTCGTCATAAATCCTCATGCGGCTGCCTGGTCCATCGATACTGCATATGAGGGCTCAAGCATCGTGGCACGTCGCCGCTGTCGTAACGGGTACGAGGCGTGATATCCTGCGGCATCTCAGACCTCGGACGGAGTTTTTGCCATGAGCGCCATTGCCGCAACACCCGCGACCGTGCCGACCGCCGCGTCTGATGTCGTGGGCTTCATTCTGAGCGGACTGGCGCGCGATGGGCGCGTGGCACTCGCCACCATCATCGAGACGTGGGGCTCAGCACCGGTACCGGTCGGCGGTCAGATGGCGATCACCGCCGACGGCCGTTTCGCGGGCTCGGTGTCAGGCGGCTGTGTCGAGGGCGAAGTGATGACGGAGGCCGTCGAACTGCTCGAGGGCGGTGCACCCCGCACGCTCAGTTTCGGCGTCGAGGACGAGACGGCGTGGCGCGTCGGGCTGCCGTGCGGTGGAAAAATCCGCGTTTTCGTCGAACGACTGGAAGGGGACGCTGGCAAAAACTACGCAGCGACACTGGCCGCAGCCCGCACCGATCGAACCGCGCTGATCGTGAGCACGCGGCTCAGCGACGGTGCCCGCACGATCGTCGCGCGCGGCGAGGTCTCGACCGATGCGGACCTGGCGCGGCGTTTTCTGTCCGGCGTCAGCGGTGTAGAAGCGGGGCCGGAGGGCGAAACGTTCGTGCACGCCCGCCTGCCGCCGCCGCGCGTCGTGCTGATCGGGGCGACCCATATCGCGCAGGTGCTGGCCGCATTGGTTGCCCTGACCGGCTTTGACGCCATCGTCGTCGATCCGCGCACCGCATTCGCCGCCGAGGAGCGTTTTCCTGGCGTTCAGTTGTTACCCGAGTGGCCGCAAGACGCGTTGCCGAGGCTGAAACTTGATCCCTATACGGCGGTCGCCACCCTGGCCCACGTCGGCCACATCGACGACGAAGCGCTGCAGCTCGCGTGCCGCGCCGAGTGCTTTTACATTGGCGCGCTCGGGTCGAAGAAAAATCATGCCAAGCGCGTCGAGCGCCTCGCCGAAGCCGGGCTGACGCAAGCGGAAATCGGGCGCATCTCAGCCCCCATCGGGCTTGACCTTGGCGCGACGACGCCGCCCGAAATCGCGCTTGCGGTCATGGCGCAGATCCTGCGCGCGTTGCGCGGGTCTAAAAACAAGGGTGCGGTGTGACACCGCCCGACCGGCCTACAGTCGAAGTGCACCGCAAAGTCGTCTCCCTTGGCGTGGGCGGCTATTGAATGCGGCCATTCTTGTAGACGGCTGGTGTATAGGGCTTATCAATATTCTGATCCTGCAACGTGGCGAAGGCCAGCAAAGTGCCTACCAACAACAGGCAACCGAGCGCGAACAGCCACGCGAGCGGCGCGCCATGCAGGATGTCGATCACCGGTTTGGCGTGGCCTGCCGCACTGCCGGGCATCTCGTCCGTCAACAACCGGTAGCCGAAGTAAATCAAGGTCGGCAGCAGGAACACGACGGCGCATTCAAAGCCGATTCGGATCATGACGAATAAAGCCTGTCGAACATGTTTTTTAGCATACCAGCAGTCGCGCCCCAGATGAAGCGGTCACCGAACGGCATCGCCCAATAGGCCCGCCGCCGTCCGCGCCACTCGCGCTCCTGCTGCTGGTGGTTGACCGCTGACATCAGGAATGCCAGCGGCACTTCGAAGGCGTCGGCCACCTCGCCAGGAGCGAGCGCCAGTTTGAAGCCTGGCCGAACCAACGCAACCAGCGGCGTGATGGAGTAACCGGTGCCGGTGCGATAGCCGTCAAGATAGCCGATCGGCTCGACGAAGTTGGCGTCAAGGCCTATTTCCTCGTGCGCCTCGCGGAGGGCTGCGGCCTTGGCGTCGGCGTCGGTCGCATCCACCCGGCCACCAGGAAACGCGATCTGGCCTGCGTGGCTCGACAGCGTGTCGGTGCGCTGGGTGAGCAGCACCGTCAATTCATGGCGCATGATGATGGGCACCAGCACGGCCGCAGGGCGCGGCGGGTCCATTGCGGCAAGATCGGCCGCCAGTTGCGGATTGAGATCCCAGTCGCTGCGCCCGAGTGCCCGTCCGGTGCGGGGGTCGAACACGCGATCGGTCGGGGCTGGCAGCAGCCCGCGCGCCGCACGCGCGCGAAAGTCAGCCTCGGTGAAAACGGAAGTTACCGGCGCGGCGGCGGACGCATGTGCATGCAGCGATTGGCTCATTCAGCCGTTGTAGAGGTTTCGACGGCAAACGAATAGGGTGGGGTCGGCGTTCGGCTCTCATAATCGAGGTGTTGCTCGAATATTTGAGCCTAATCGAGGTTTGACATAGTTACCGTAAGCGTCGGGG